>CAMKHH010000093.1 GCA_946412445.1 uncultured Eubacterium sp. | reverse complement strand
TTGTAATAATTTCCAAATCCAAAGGATAAGATGCTGCCTCCTATGTTTCCAAATCCGCCTCTCAGGCCAATCATTAAAATAGAACACAAGGCAATAGCCGTGACCGACCATGCAATAATCCTTATAATTGCCGACTGCTTTCTATCCATCCTTACCTCTGCTTTCTCAGCTCAAATACTGCCTTTACGATTCCCTCAATTGCTCCGCCTATCAGGAATATTACCCAGGTGATCTGCCAGGCCATAGTCATAAAGCTGATTACAAAATAAATCACCGTGATGATTGACCACATCGCACTGCTTATGGCCGTTCTTGCTCTTTGATTTGTATCATTCTGATTCTGCCACTCCTTGAACTCCTCTACAATCGAATCATCCAGCTTATGATAACGGGGCTTTGTCATATTATTGTAGATGAGTATGCCTGTAGCGGCAGCTACAATCAGAAACATAAGTATTGGACCCAATTTGTCCTCATACCTCGTGTCAGACAACAATATGGGTGGAACTACACTTACAATATACATCATGACTGCCACGGAGGTCAGAATCGCTGATTTCTTTTTACCCTCCTGCATCTCTTCATCTGAAAGCGGGGAGGACGCACGGTTCTCCATCTGCAGCCCTTCCAGTAATTCATCCATATCACCCACGCTGGATACCGCAATGTTATAGGCAGCCTCCGGCGTCTTTCCCTCCGCAATCAAATCATGGTACTTATCAAGCAGATTCTGTAATATCTCCTCCTTCAGCTCCACAGAATGCCGGGTCGGCTTTACCTCCCGAAACACATGATCCATATAGGCCCTTAATTTATCTTCCATCCTGATCCTCCTCCCCCTCACCGCATTGGATGAGGATATCTATTAAATATTTGGATTCATCCCACTCTTTCTTCATTCTTTCGTAAGCCAGCTTTCCTTCCGCCGTAATCGTATAATAACGCCTGCGGGCTCCCGTGGTCTCATCTCCCCAGTAAGAACTGATATAGCCTGACTGTTCCAGCCTCCTGAATGCCGTATATAAGGTTGCTTCTTTCAGTTCATATTGATTATCTGTCTTAATCTGAATCTCTTTATTAATCCTGTATCCGTAACTATCTTCACGGGTCAGATGAGCCAGAATAATCGTATCGGTATGTCCGCGAATCAGATCCGATGCTATCGACATATGCATACCTCCTTTTCTTAATTACATTAAACCATATGATACCTCGCCTGTCAATGTATATATTTATTTTATTTACCCAAAAGAGCATGGTACGGGTCGAAATTCGTACCATGCTCTTTTGGGTAACACGTTCTAATAATTAAAGCCTAATGAATAAAGGGGTGCAGCTGAAATTCAAAGCGGAATCTTTCCTCATCCAGTCTGTATTGCTCCAAAAGCTCCGGTCCGCAGCTATTGGTTCCAATACCGTTCTGCCTGTAATCTACGCATAAAACCGTATATTCACTGGGTATCAGCTCGTAATTATGTGCCTTATTTGTCAATTCCTCCTGTGTATAGATGGATGCGTTAAAAGAAAATGTCTTCCCGCTCACAACCGTAAGCCCGGATTTTTCGCCCTCTATCTTTACGTAATCGCAGTCATCATGACTTCCGTTTTCCTGGGGCCGTATATAGTCTTCATGCATCCGTACTACGTCATCCTTAAACAGACCATGACTGCCTGCTCTTCGTTTATCTATATAGCTCTCCACAGGTCCCAGCCCATAATACGTCACCTCACCCATATCTTTAGACAGGAAGAGCCTGACCCCGAATCTGGGCAGCTGTGGGAATTCCATATTCTTTTTCACCTGCATATCTGCATGAACAACGCCGGCACTGCTGATTCTCCATGTAAGGCGGATATCCAATATTCTCTGTATGGTTACAGCAGACAGTGATGCGGTACTTATAATTATGACCTCCTGCTTTTCCCTTTGCACCTCTGTGGAATATGCCCTTACCACAGTCCGGTCATACTGCGCTCTCATCCACTCAGATTTTATATTCCTGTCATTGTCCGTAGGTGCCCTCCAGATATTGAGTTCCATGGGCCGCTCCAGAAGCTGCCTCTGTCCATACACCATATTTTCAAAAAGTCCGGTCAATTTATTATATGTATAGGAAAATGCAGCATTTCCCACGTACAGATACCTGTCCTCTTCTTCTACTCGAAGTTCACCGTAGTCCGGCTGTTCATTTTCCATAAGCTGAAGGGCTTCCTGATTTCTGGAATCCTCTGTCTTCACTGCAGCCTCATCAAAGCCCAGGGGAAACCCTTTTTTCAAAACCCTCTCATCTTCGGCCAGGAAATAATTGACTTTCAGCCAGCATTTTCCCTTTTCGGGGATCTGGAAATCCAGTTTTATAACAGCCTCTCCATGTGGGGGAATATCCGGTGTTTCCAGGGTTCCACTTTCAATCACCTGTCCGTCACAGTTCAACTCATAAGTCAGATTCAGATATCCTTTCAAATTCCTGTAGTCCATGTAATTATGGAACAAAAGCTCTTTCTTATCCTGATTCATCGAAATCACTCTTGCCGGACGGTTCACATTCTTGAATTCGAGCAGACCGGTATGTGGTCTTCGGTCAGGATATACCAGCCCATCCATACAGAAATTACCATCATGCGGATATTCCTCATGGTCACCTCCATAGGCATATATCTTTTTTCCTTCTATGGTTTTTCCTTTGTATATTGCATGATCACACCACTCCCACACAAAGCCGCCGCAAAATCCATCATGCTTCTGTATGATGTGGAAGTAATCCTCCAGATCACCGGGGCCATTACCCATGGCATGACTGTATTCACACATGACATAGGGCTTATCCGGATTACTGTTAAAGTAATCCTCTATTTCGGAAAGCGACGGGTACATCCTGCTGTGCAGATCCAGGTTGGAATAGTCGTAAACTCTGTCATTTCCCGTATATCTGGCGGATTCGAAATGTGTCAGACGCGTACTGTCAAACTCCTTTGTCCATGCAAGGGCCTCTTCAAAGGTGCAGCCATACGCACATTCATTTCCCATGGACCAGATTACCACACTGGGACGATTCTTATCCCTGTGAATGCATCGCTTCGTACGGTCAACCGTAGACTCGATAAAGTCCGGACAATCGGCAATCGGTATATTCCAATGGTTTTTTCTGGTTTCCCAGTCTGTGTTTTTTAGATAAATATCTGCTGTTCCATGACTTTCGTTGTCTGCCTCATCGATTACAAAGAAACCGTATTCATCACAAAGCTGATAAAACTGGGGAGCATTGGGATAATGGCTGGTACGGATTGCGTTGATGTTATGCTGCTTCATCAGAAACAGATCCCTTTCCATCTGATCCGGAGATATGGTAAATCCCGTCTCTGGATCACTGTCATGACGATTGACGCCCCGGAATTTTACATTCACGCCATTTATATATACCACGCCGTCACTTGAGGATACCTCCCTAATCCCTGTTCTGTCCGTAATGAACTCGGATCCGCATTCATATACAATTGTATATAGATAAGGTTTTTCCGCATTCCACAGATGTGGGTTTTCAATTTTAAGCTGGGCCTGTGACTGCCACTGCCCTTCTCCATCCGCTTCTTCAATCTGAATCGCCTCTCCCTGGGCGGTACAAACATTGTTTTCATCATATATACGGATTGCAACTGGTTGTTCATGGTTCAGGAACTGAAAGCGAATGTCAATAAGCGCCTGATTTTCTTGAATTTTCGTTGTCAGAAAATAGTCAAAAATCCCTTCTTCCTGTCTTTTCAGCAGGTAAACATCCCGAAAAATACCACTCATGCGGAATTTATCCTGATCCTCCATATAACTGCCGTCACACCACTTCAGAACCAGTACCGCCATCGTATTGAAGCCGTCCCGCAAGTACTTTGTGACATCAAATTCACTGGTGGAATGTGATACCTGGCTATACCCCACATAGGTTCCATTGAGCCATACATAAAAGCAGGAATCCACACCTTCAAAGTTCAGAAATGCCTTCGGTGCTTTATTGTCCTTATGATACTCAAATCCATGCACATAAGCGCCACAGGGATTCTCCTGGGGCACATAGGGCGGATCCATGGGAAACGGATACCTTGTGTTTGTATATTGATGTTTGTCATATCCATAGTTTTGCCATACCCCTGGAACCGGAATTTCATCAAAGCTGCCCGTGTCAAACCCTTCCTCGTAAAATAATTCCTTTACATCATAGATACTTGTGTAATACCTGAATTTCCAATTCCCGTTCAGAAGCTGGAAACGATCAGAATTCTCTCTGTTTCTCACCAAACCTTCCATATGGGCAGATGCCGGTATGTAATATGCACGATTTGGCATCGTATGATCATGCAGCATATGAAGGTCTTCATAATATTTTGGTACAATCATCTCAAATACCTCCTGGATAATTTCTTTTCTATATGAAGTATATAATACGAAAGAATTTTATTCTATAAACCAGATTGGACAAATCATGCACAAAATGATACAATTAGTAAGATTTTCAACAGGAAAGCAAGGGGGAGGACTATGTACGCAAATACAGGGTACTTAAATCAGGTGGATGTAGATCTGGAGGATTTGAACAGGCCTTTGATTGTGGAAAGCTGTGGTGTCTATCGTCTGGTCCATATGACTTCCATGAGCACTGTCAGGGATTACGGAAGGCAAGACTATCAATTGCTATATGTCGCTGCTGGAAAGGCCTTTTTCACATTTAACGGAAAGGAACAGGAAGTCGCCGCTGGAAATATGGTCTTGTATCGTCCGGGAGTTCCGCAGCAATATAGTTATTACCTCAAAGATTCCCCCGAAATTTACTGGATTCACTTCACCGGTTCTGAAGCAGAAACATTTTTGACATCAAATGGTTTTTCTGCCGGTATCAGCTGCCTGCGCACAGGCACAGATACTGAATATCAACAGCTTTTTTTAAAAATAATCTGGGAGCTGCAAATTCAGCGTCCATGTTTTGAAGACCTGCTTCCACTGCTTTTTGGTCACCTCCTTCTCGTAGTCAAAAGCCATCGGATGGAGGACGTTTCCGGAAACCCCGGAATAAAAAAAGAAGTGGTACATGCAGTCCAATACTTTAACGAAAATTTCTCAACGCAGATTAATATTGAAGATTACGCAAAGTCCCAGAATATGAGTGTCTGCTGGTTTATCCGCAGTTTCAGACAATATACCGGGATGGCACCCATGCAGTATATAACCTCCATCCGTATCTCCAAGGCAAAAGATCTACTGGAGAATACAGATTATAATATAAGTGAAATTGCTTCTGTTGTCGGATACGAAAATCCTTTATATTTCAGCCGGATTTTCAGAAAAACAGCGGGGTGTTCCCCTTCGGTCTACCGGAAGGAAAACATGATGCGGCCTTAATGTTACTGTTCACTTCGAGCATAACTTCAAGGCAAAAAGTGGCGGTCACATGGACTGACCGCCACAAAAAATCAGTAGATACATGATTACTCTACATATGTATTCCTTTCTATCTGCATCGGATTATCTTTCTTTTTTTCAGCCAAACGTTCTACAATCTCCCTGTCACTTAAACTGGGATCGGATAAAAGCAGATCGTTCACCTGTCTTATCCAGGCTATATCTGTTTTCAGGGCATCTGCTATCTTCTCCATATCCCAGT
>CAMKHH010000092.1 GCA_946412445.1 uncultured Eubacterium sp. | reverse complement strand
AACACTTAAAGAATATATTGAAAAAATTCAAGATATCGAAGCCGAAAAGCGTTTCAGCGATATTATTGCATTACAAGCACAAATCAATCCGCATTTTACACTAAACACCATAAATACCGTTAAGCATCTGGCCATGCTTCAAAATGCAAATAATATCGTCAGTATACTTGATGATTTTATGATTATACTTGCCGCTTCTTACCGTTTTCCAAATGAACTTATTCCAATTCGGGAAGAAGTTCATAGAATACAGGCATTTATTAAAATACAAGACATCAGTTCTTTCGGTAAAATAAGAATTTCTCTGGATTATGATAATGCGATTCTCGATAACTTAACCATGGGACTCATTTTGCAGCCATTAGTGGAAAACGCAATTTTTCACGGGATAAAAGCAAAAATCTCCAGCCATCAACTCTTAGCCGGCACTATTCTTATATCCATAAAAGCTAATAACAATTGTATTATTATTCATGTTAAAGATGATGGTATAGGGATGTCACAAGAACAAATAGATGCAGCCATGTCGAAAAAAAATCCTGGCATTGGTATTCAAAATGTCAATACTCGCATCAAACTAAGATTTGGTGAAGAATATGGATTAAGTATCGCCAGTGCTCCTGATCATGGCTGCGATGTATGTGTAATTCTTCCACAAATATCTTTTTAAAAGAAAAGTCCTTGCATAGCACTTTCAAAGAGGCCGCCGCTCCAATGCGACAGCCTCTCTGAATCAGTTCCATATGTGTAACATGTCATCTCATCTTATTTGCCCAGATATCCTCCATCTACCGGAATGACTGCTCCTGTAATATATGCAGCTGCATCTGATGCCAAAAATACTGCTATTCCCTGCAGATCTTCAGGAGTTCCCCACCTTCCGGCCGGAATCCTTGCTGATATTTCTTCGTACTGCTTTGGGTTCTTTTCTTTCATATCGTCAGTAAGTTTTGTTGCCATATAACCAGGAGCGATGGCATTCACAGTGACTCCCTGGCCTGCCCATTCATTCGATAACGCCTTGGTCAGCTGTGCTACCGCCCCTTTGCTTGCAGTGTAGGCCGGAATCCACGTACTCCCAAAGAAAGAACACATGGAAGCTACATTTATAATCCTTCCATACCCCTGTTTCAGCATTGTCTCCCCCGCCATCTGGGAGAGGAAGAAAAGAGAATTCAGGTTCACTTCCATGATCCGTCTCCACCATTGTTCCGGGAAAGTGACAGCTGGTGCACGAAACTGAATTCCTGCGCCATTTAAGAGAATATCTACTCTTCCTCCCAGTTTTTTCAAGCACTGCCCGTAAAGCTTCTGAAGTCCGTCTGTGTCCTCCAGATCTCCTTTCACTGCGTATGCAGGTGTCTCCGTGCTTCCAATTTTCTCTGCAGCTTCAAATACATTATCTGACCTGCCAAGAATAGCGACTTCCGCACCTGCATCATGCAATGCCTGTGCCATCGCTCGGCAGAGACCTTTTCCACCGCCTGTTACAATTGCCTTCTTTCCATGCAGTTCAAACATACTCGTCCACTTTCCTTATCTTTATTTATAGCTTGCAGGATACTGAAGTTCTGACTGTGCAATATCATATGGCCAGATTGGGATATAAGCTCCATCCTTAATCTGTGTTACCGTAAGAGTTGCATTCAGGTTCTGGTTCAGATAAGGTGTTCCGTCAAATTCACTTTCATCGAAAGAAATCTTATCATAAGGCAGGATGATCTCATTTCCGTTTGAAAAGCTACCTGAGATTTCGATGTCTGTCAGTTCTTTCTGAATATTTTCTGCGGTTACCTCATCCCCGTTATCTGTAATTGCTTTAAATGCATCAATCCAAACCCATGCTGTAGTATAAGCTTCTGCAGAATGTCCATTGAAATCTTCACCATATTTTTCTTTATATTTTGCGCAAATATCCTCTCCTTTAGTTCCAACTACAAATTCAGTTGCTACTACAACACCGTTTGCCTGCGCCCCTACCGATTCCATATAAGCACTTTCTGTGAATCCATTTCCTTTACAGATAATCATCGGGGGCTCATATCCCTGCTCTTTTAAAGTCTTTGTAAACAGAATTGCATCGGATACATAGCAGTCCGCCACAACTACATCCGGATTCATAGATTTCAGTTCCAGAACCTCCGAAGAAAGATCCGCCGCACCAGAAGTATATGTAATCTCACCCTTGTATTCGATGCTGTTCTCTTCAGCCCAGTATTTTGCCCACTTGCAGGTCTGCTGGCCAACTTCGGAATTATCTGCAAATACTGCAATTGATTTACCCGCAAAATCCGCATTCTTTTCACTTTCATCCACAATGTACTGAATCATATCACGCACAAACATCATATTCGTAGGTGCAAGACGGAAGAAATATTCATACCCATTGGAAGTCAATGCATCTGATGTGGCATTTGCAGTAATCAGCGGAACTTGATACTGTTCAGCAATCTGAGCAACAGTAACAGTTACACCTGACTGATAGCACCCCATCAGCATGTCCACTTTTTCCTGCGTAATCAAACGTTCTGCCTCTGACATGCCTGTTGCAGAATCTCCCTGGGAATCTCCATAGATCACTTTTATGTGGTGTCCGTTTACTCCGCCCGCCTCATTGATTTCCTCAACTGCCATATCTATACCCTGCTGCATAGTCTTTCCGGAGTCTGCAAGATCTCCCGTCATCGGATATATGGCACCCACAACAATGTCGTTTCCGGTACTTTTATCAGCACCTGCTACTGTACTTTGTGATTTGTTTTCACCACCGCTGCTGTTTCCACTGCCGCAGCCTGCAAACAGACCCCCTGCCATACATACCGACAGTAGTATTGCCATTACATTTTTCTTCATATCAAAATCCTCCTTTTTATTATATACCGAACCATTTCGGTGATATACTGTGATCAGAATCCGAGATATGCCTTCTTTACTTCCTCATTTGTCATCAGTTCCTGCGCCGTACCCGAAATATTAATTACACCGTTTTCCAGTACGTAACCACGGTCTGCCAATTTCAATGCCTTACGAACATCCTGTTCTACAAGAACAATTGTCAGACCCTCTTCTATAGCCACTTTCTTGGCGATACGGAAGATATCGTCTACAATCGTAGGCGCAAGCCCCAAAGAAGGTTCATCCATCATAAACAGTTTTGGGAGTCCCATCATGCCTCTTGAGAAAGCAACCATCTGCTGTTCTCCTCCAGACAGTGTCCCTGCCATCTGGCTGCTCCGTTCTTTCAGCTTCGGAAACCAGCTGTAAATTTTCTCAATGGTCTCCTTTTTTCTGCTTTCTGCCTCTTTACTGCAAGCTCCCATCTCCAGATTCTCATACACTGTCATGTTCGGAAATAACTGACGTCCTTCCGGGCAAAGAATAACTCCATAATCGATAAATTTCCTGCAATTTCCACCAGTAAGATCTTTACCATCGAATCTAATATGACCGTCATACACTTTAACCAAACCACCGGCTGCTTTTACTGAAGTACTTTTTCCAGCTCCATTACTGCCAACCAGTGCAATAATTTCGCCTTGATCTGCCTCAAAACTTACATCCCACAAAACCTGAATATCGCCATATTTCACATTTATCTTGTCTACCTGAAAATATTTTTCTCCCATATCAGTCATCCTCCTTGCCAAGATAAATTTCAATGACATACGGATCATTCATTACCTGCTCAGGTGACCCTTCTGTAATCTTTTCTCCATGATGCATTACAATAACTTTTGAGCAAAGGCTGGTAACTGCTCTCATAACATGCTCAATCAGAAGAATCGTAGTCCCCTGTGCATTAATTTTTCTAAAAAGTTCCACCGCCTCATCCGTTTCTGTTGGATTTAAACCGGCCATAACTTCGTCTAACAAAAGCAGGTCAGGATCAGTCGCCAGTGCTCTCGCCACCTCAAGACGCTTTTTAAATGGTGTTCCCATATCCATTGGATACAAATCTTTTTTCTCATACATTCCGGTAAACTCCAGAATTTCTGCTGCATAGTCCCTGGCAGCCTTCGCATTTTTCAGTTCCTTTCTCCCAAACATTGCACCCGAAACAACATTATCTAACACTGTCATATTCCTCAATGGTTTCATAATCTGAAAAGTCCTGGCAATTCCCATGGCTGAATATCTGTCGGGTTTTGTACCTGTAATATCTTTTCCTCTATAGATTGTTTTTCCACCTGAGGGAAGCAGCACTCCGCTTACCATATTAAATACAGTTGTCTTTCCGGCTCCATTACTTCCGATCATACCTGTGATGCTTCCCTCTTCAACAGTAAAACTAACATCGTTCACAGCCTTCAACCCACGGAAGTTTTTTGTAAGGTGTTCAATCTCCAGAATATTTTCCATGTTATGCCTCCTTCCCGCGTTTAAATAACTTTTCATCTATCGCATCCAATTTTTTATTTATCGCCTTTTTGAGATTACTTCGATTAAACCATCCCATAATACCATTAGGTCTGAATAAAATGACCGCAATAACAATTGCTGCATAAACCACCAGATTTAGCCCGCTGATTGCAGACAAGGCAGAATTCAGCCATTCAGACAATGGTGTCAGAATTCCTGCTCCAAGGAGTGGCCCTGCGACACTTCCAATTCCACCGATAATGGCTGGCATCAAGTAGTTTAAACTATTGGAATTCTTAAAAAGATCCGGATTAATATATCCAATATAATTTGCATAGAATACGCCAACGACTGCAATCATTCCCGCGCTGATAAAAGTAGCAATGAATTTGTATTTAAAAGAATTAATCCCAACAGCATGTGCTGTATCCTCATCTTCACGAATTGTTTTCAAAGCATAACCTAGTTTTGAGCGATCAATCCAAACCAGAATTGCAAAGAAAAGGATAACCATCATGAGCGAAATATAATAATAAGGCACTTTCGAAACCCATCTCATTGTCACAAAACCACTCTTCTTCAGTGGAATCAAGATTCCCTGACCACCTCCTGCGTATTCCCAGTTGATAAAAAGATTCCGAAATGCTTCCGTAAAAGCAATGGTAACCAGTGTAAAGTATGCACCGGATAGTACGAAACATGGTGAAAGAAGAATTGCTGCTATCAGCCCTACCACTACAAAGGATATGATCATACTAATCCATGGGGACATGCCCAGATTATTTAGTAAAATGGCGGAAATATAAGATCCCAGTCCCATAAAACCGGCATGTCCCAGAGAAATCTGTCCTGTAAGTCCCCCAAGTATGCTCCAAGCAAGCGTACAACAGCCAATATAAAACGTTGTAACAAAAATCCCAAGTATGTAGGGTGTATCAATCACAAGTGGCACTACTGACAGGATCAGCACTCCGAATGCTGCTAATATATGTCGAATACTTAACCGTTTCATGTCTTTTACCCCCTTTTCTTTCTGATATTCAAATTTTCTTTTACGACAAGTATCAGAATGAATGCAAGAAATACAAGCGTGTCTTTAAATGCAGAACCTACCACTGCAGAACCAACTGTCTCCATAACCCCCAGCGCAATTCCACCTAAACAGGCACCGATAGTACTTCCGAGTCCTCCCATCGTAACAACAATAAAAGAACGGGTTCCATAAGTATTTCCAACTGCAGGGAATACATAATAATAAGACATAAGACATGCACCCGCTATACCTGCAATAGCTGCCCCGATTCCAT
>CAMKHH010000091.1 GCA_946412445.1 uncultured Eubacterium sp. | reverse complement strand
TATATGTAAGGGTCAAAATAAATTTTGACCCTTACATATCACGCTGATCAATATCCGGTATTATGAAGCAGATCGTGTGCTTTTCCTTTCAGTTCACCGATGTAAAAGCTCTGGACTAATGGGTTATCGTCGCATTTTTTCAAAATAGATTCACTGTCTGCATGGTATAAGCCCATCGCCCTGTCTTTTCTCTGACGGGGAACCACGGGTATCGGCTGTCCTCCCCCCATAATGCACCCTCTGCGGCATGCCATCACTTCAAGGAAATCGTAGTGCGCCTCTCCCGATTTTATCTTTTCCATGACAGTATGTGCATTTGCCAGTCCATTTACGACACAGATACTCAAGTCACGCCCCTCATAAGGTATTTTAAATTCTTTGATCTTAGTTTCTCCCCGTACCCCGCTTTCGGCAATCGCCATCCTTGTCTCTTTGTCATGTCCCGGGTTCAGATGGCGCAGAGCAGCTTCTGTAACACCTCCGGTCACACCGAAGATTACACCTCCGCCAGAACCAAGCCCATACGGTACATCAGCCGCTTCAGGTTCCAGACTCTTAAAGTCCAGTCCAAAGTTTTTAATCATACGGATAATTTCAGTGGTTGTGAGTACGTAATCCGTATCCTGTTCACCTTTTGTACTGCTGTTGGAGCGGACCGCCTCCTGTTTTTTCGCCGTGCACGGCATGATCGCTGCTACAACTGTTTTCTTACCCTCAACATTTTTCGGATTACGATAATATTCCTTAATCACCGCCGACAGCATCCCCATAGGAGAACGGCAGGTGGAGAGATTCTGCTTATATTCCGGATAATGATCACAGACATATTTTACCCATGCAGGACAACAGGAGGTCATAATCGGCAGATTTTTCCCAACCTCCAGTCTGCGTCCAAATTCAGCGGATTCTTCCACGATTGTAAGATCTGCACCAAACGTGGTGTCATATACCTCATCAAAGCCCATACGGTGCAGTGCATTGACCAGTTTCCCCATGACATTTTTCCCCGGGTTCATACCAAAAGCCTCACCAACAGCCACCCGGACTGCCGGTGCGACCTGAATTACCACACGCGTATCAGGATCCGCCAATTCATCCCAAACCTCATCTATCTGCGTGTGGATACTGATAGCTCCTGTCGGGCAGTAAACACGGCATTGTCCACAATTCACGCAGTCCGTCTCTGCCAGTTTCTTATGAAACGCAGGCATTACAACTGCCTCTGTTCCGCGGAATGCAAAACCGATGCATCCGATCCCCTGGAGCTCTTCACAGGCCCGGACACAGTCTCCGCAGAGGATGCATTTATTCGGATCGCGGATAATTCCGGGAGAGCTTCTGTCAATTTCATGTGTCTCTCTGGTATTATCAAACCTGACATCATGTATCCCCAGCCGGCGGGCCAGTGTCTGCAGGTTACACTCACCGCTTTTCACACATGTAGTGCAGTCCCGGCAATGAGCTGCCAGCAAAAGCTCAACAATCAGTTTCCGATGCTTCTTTAATTTTCCTGTATTAGTGAAGATAGCCATCCCATCTCTGGGTTCCTCAGAACAGGAGGCAAATGTCTTTCCCTTGTCATCCTCAACTGTACATAGTCTGCAGGCACCAAATGTAGATACTTCTGAATGGTAGCAAAGTGTTGGAATATCAATACCTGCATTGCGTATTACAGAAAGCACATTCTTTTCATCGGTAAATTCCACCTTTCTACCGTCAATCGTCATGACTCCCATATGCTTATCCTCCTAGGCTTCAATATAAACGGCATCAAAACTGCAGTTTTCTTTGCAGGCACCACACTTGATACACAAATTTTCGTCGATATGATATGGCTGCTTCTTCTCACCGGTAATCGCTCCCACCGGACAGTTTCTGGCACATTTACCGCACCCTTTGCAGTTTTCTTCATTAATCATAAATCTCCGCATGGCCTCGCAGACCTTCGCCCGGCACTTATGATCTCTGATATGCTCCTCATATTCTTCACGGAACAATTTCAGGGTTGATAATACGGGAAGAGGTGCGCTTTTGCCAAGTCCGCACAGCGCCATACTTTTTACCATTTCTGCCAGTTCTTCCAGACGATCCAGATCCTCCATCTCACCTTTTCCATCGACAATCTTTTCAAGGATTTCCAGCATACGTTTTGTGCCTTCGCGGCAGGGCACACATTTACCGCAGGACTCCCGCTGTGTAAACCCCATGAAGAAACGCGCAACCTCTACCATACAAGTGTGTTCGTCCATAACAACCAGACCACCGGAACCGATGATCGCCCCATATTTTTTTACAGAATCAAAGTCCAGCGGAACGTCCAGGTGCTCTGCTGTCAGACAACCTCCGGACGGGCCTCCTATCTGAACTGCTTTAAATTTCGTTCCTCCCTTCATCCCTCCGCCTACATCATAGATGATTTCACGTAAAGTAGTTCCCATCGGAACCTCGATCAGACCTGTATTCTGGATAGAACCTGTAAGCGAAAAGGTCTTGGTTCCCGGGCTCCCTTCCGTGCCATAGCCCCGATACCAGCCGGAACCGTTTCCTATAATCTTTGGGATAAGGGCAAATGTCTCAACATTGTTAAGTACTGTAGGCCTCGCCCAAAGTCCCTTCTCCACCGTACGAGGCGGCTTAACACGCGGCATACCACGATTGCCCTCAATAGAAGCAGTCAGTGCGGAACCCTCTCCGCAGACAAATGCACCTGCTCCACGGTTAATATGGATACGGAAACTGAAATCAGTTCCCAGTATATTGTCTCCTAACAGATGATACCTCTCCAGCTCATCAATTGCATGGTGAAGCCGGGATACAGAATTGGGATATTCGGCCCGTACATAGATATAGCCCTCGCGGGCTCCAACTGTATGCGCACCAATCATTATACCCTCCAGTAATGCATAGGGATCGCCTTCCATTACGGAGCCATCCATAAATGCCCCCGGATCACCTTCATCTCCGTTACAGACCACGTAACGCGTCTTTTCTTTCTGACGCATGACCTGCTTCCATTTCCGTCCGGTAGGGAATCCTCCGCCCCCACGCCCTCTAAGTCCCGATTTTTCAACCTCATCGGCCACTTCTTCTCTTGACATCTCGAACAGAGCCTTCTGCAATGCAGAAAATCCTCCGGACGCTATGTATTCTTCAAGTGAAAGAGAATCATATTTCCCGCAATTTGCCAGTGTCATTCTCGTCTGTTTTGCAATAAAAGGAATCGCTTCGGGATCTTCATAGATAATACCAGCTTGCTTATACAGAAGTTCATCGAGGATCTCATCCTTCAAAACAGAACGTTCAAAAATCTCCCGGCAGTCTTCTGTCTTTACTTTCACATACTGGATAATCTTGTCCCCCTTCTGGATTCTCACTAAAGGACCCAATTCACATACACCCTGACATCCGGTATGCTTTACCCCTACAAAATGCTGTCCCCCACAAGGATTAAATTCCACCGTTATATCATCTGCATTGGAAGTTAGCTCCATAAAAGTCTCATAAACTGCTTCAGAACCGGTGGCAATACATCCGGTACCTGAACAGACCAGTACACGGCATTCGTAGGAATCCAAAACCTTCCGTTCTTCTTCAGCCAGCTTGATCAAATCACCTCTTGTATCAATTGTCATACGTCTTCCCCCCGCAATTCCTGAATCAATGCAATTGCTTTCTCCGGTGTCATACGAGGATGAACCTTATCATTAACCATCAAAGTAGGAGCCAGTCCACAGGCTCCCAGACAAGATACAGTTTCCACCGTGAACACCATGTCATCTGTCGTATGTTTTTTCTTGCTTAATCCCAGTTCCTTAAACATAGCATCCAGAACAGGACCGGATTTGCGCACATGACAGGCCGTGCCGTCACATACTTTGATGATATACTTCCCCTTAGGTTCGAATGAGAAATTCTCATAAAACGTAGCAACACTGTAGGCTTTTGCTTCCTGTACCCCAATTTTATCCGCCACATAGCTGAGTAACTCCCCTGGCAGATATCGGTATTCCCCTTGAATATCCTGCATGACAGGAATCAAAGCTCCCGACTTTCGCCCGTGATGCTCAATAATCTCGTCTGCTTTCGCATAATAAGACTGATCCAGCATAAAAAAACCTCCTCCATTCATTTATAATACAAGTATACTCTTTTGCTGCTATTCTCACAACATATTTTCTGCAATTTATATTTTTTTCGTCAATATAGACGAACAAATAAAAACCGATGTAAAATGTTACTTTTTACATCGGTTTGTTTTAAAGTATGTTCAAGTGATACAGTTCCTAGTTCTCCACACCTTTAGATTTTAAATATTCAATTACAGATCCGACAGTTTCAAGGTCTGTCAGTTCGTCGGCCGGAATATCAATTCCATACTCTTCCTCCAAAGCCATAACCAGTTCAAACAGGTCCAGGGAGTCAGCCCCTAAATCGTCCTTAAAAGATGTATCTTCCGTAATCATATCCCCTTCGCAGTTTAACTGTTCCTCCAGGATATTTCTCATCTTTTCTAACATTTTCTTTCTACTCCTTAAATCAGTTTTAAGATATTCATCACTGCAATTTTAAAGGCTGTTCATTATTTTGTCAATATATTTCTGATGTTTTTTATTACTATTCTGAAGTGAACTTTATCTGTCTGGATACAGACAGCGCTATCCCTACTTCAATCATCAGGAAAAGAACGGACGTTCCCCCATAACTGATAAATGGGAGTGTAATCCCGGTGGTAGGAATCAAATTTAAAACCACACAGATGTTCAATATGACTTGAAGTGATATATGCGCAAAGATTCCGCTTACAATCAGCGAACCATATAAATCCGGTGCATTCTGCGCAATAAAGAATAACCGGTAAAGCAGATATCCAAACAGCAGCAACACTAAAACAGCACCGAATACACCCAGTTCTTCACAGATAATTGAAAAGATCATGTCATTTTGAGCTTCAGGTATCGTGCTGAGCTTCTGCTCACTGTTCCCAAGTCCTTTCCCAAAAAATCCCCCTGAACCAATCGCGTACAATCCCTGAATCACCTGGAATCCGCCATCCTCCAAATTCCCCTCAGGATTCAGCCATGTAAGAACACGGCGGATTCGAAAGCCGGAAGTTGCATCTATATTTGCAGCTATGAAAGTAAGTCCGATTGCAATCAGGATTCCGGCCGCCGCTACTGCTATGACAAAGGGCATAGTCTTTGGATGAGCCAGATAGATCAGGACGCAGACAATACCGAGAATAATCAGGGCCGTACTTAGATTATCCGTAAATACCTTTGCCCCCAAAGCCTGTACACCACCGACAATCAGCAGTATACAAACCGCCTTTAAGGATTTGACCTGTTTACCCATCTTTATGATGACCACCGGAAGAAACAGTATGACCGCAATCTTTGCCACTTCTGATGGCTGAAACTGTATGATTTTCAGGTTCAGCCACCTTTTGGAACCATTTGCTCCATAACCAAGCGGTGAAAAGCGTACCATTCCCATAAGAATGAATGCCGAAATATATACAAAACCCGCAAGTTTAGAAAAGATACGATAATTCATCTTTGAGATGATAACTGCAGCCGCAACCGAAGCCAGGCTGATGAGTGCCTGTTTACGGAAGTAAAACATATCGTCTCCCTTGATTTTCTGAATCGCCTCATAATAGCTTGCGCTATAC
>CAMKHH010000090.1 GCA_946412445.1 uncultured Eubacterium sp. | reverse complement strand
AACAGCTGAAGCTGCAGCCAGGGAATTAGGTATGACCTACAGCAATTTCAACAAAGTAGCCTGGAAACTCAAGATGGCAGACCTACTAAAATCTGTAAAAGGTCCGAGTGGCGGATACCGCCTATCCGAAAGTGTACAGGATATCACTCTATACGATATCGTGACAGTAATGGAAGGCGACATCCGCATCAACCGCTGCCTGGAGGATGATGGCTTTTGCAGCAGAAATGCTGCACAGACATGTTCTATCCACAAGACGCTGGGCATACTTCAAAGTCAAATCATCGATACGCTGAGAAACGTAAAAATCCATGATTTATGCACGAGTATCCAGCTTCAATCGGGCAAACCATGATTTACTACTTCTCTTTGACATTTTGGGAACCATAAACATGAAAGCGTGTAATATAATCTGCAAATTTTCTTTTCAGGGTTTCCATATAAGTCACGCCGACCGGAACACTCTCACCGGTCTTCAACAGCAGGTTCTGATGGCGAAACATTGCAATATATGGCAAGTGGACAAGAAAAGACCGGTGTGACCGCACGAAGTCTTTTCCACGCAGCTTCTCCTCCAGCTGCTCCATTCTGCCATAGAACCTTGCTGTTTTCGCATCACCGTAATGCACAGTAACACATCTTTGCCAGATTTCAAAATAAGAGATCTGGCGTATGGGAATCACGCCGGTTTCACCGTCAAAGTCAAAGGTGAACAGTTCCTCTTCAGATATGGAAGCCAGCTTTGCTGCTTTCAGAAAAGTGAACTCAAATTTTTCATAGCTCGTATTTTCCTTTATCAGATACTGGACTGCATTTACATCAAAAGCTTCATATACATAATCTTCACAGATCGTTAAGAAAACAATTTGAGCCTTGCATCCATAGTTCCGCAGTTTTCGGGCAATTTCCATTCCATTGATCCCATTCATCAGGATATCCAGGTAGAGAATATCGATTTGCTCGGGCGTATCGGCATAGTGAAAAAGCAGGGATTCTCCGCTTTCGAAGCAGGAGATCATAACCTCAAACTGGTTTTTTTCAGCAATCTCAGAGATAAGCTCCGCATACCTCCTGACAGAATCGCTGTCATCATCACATAGGACTATCTTTAACATATTTTTCCTTCACCCCCCTTTACGATATCTTTTTAAATTCGAAAAAGAGGGGGCAGCTGTAAGTAATCATCTTAAGTATGTCTTAATTCCCCCATCTGTATTATTCCTTCATTATGTCTACCGAAACGAAGGATACAACCCCTTAATTATACAATAGTAACTCCACTCTGTGTCATGTAACGTCCGGAATTGGTGTTTTGATGTATTTAATTCCATTTTTATCCATCCGTAACTCGTTCACCGGTTACAATCAGGCGCTTTTTTTCTCCTGTAATCAGGTACGTACAGGTCAGTAACGTAACCAGATCCTTATCTTCTTCTGCCTGTAGTTTACTGGTGTCCGTTTCATCAATAACCTCTTTTCTGATTATCTTATAAGAAAGGGTGCCTTCTAAATTATGGATGTAAAATAAGTCTTCAAAATCCAGGTTATCGATTTTACTGAACCACTCATGGTCGGCAAAACCGGAATGTCCCGCCAGAACTGAATGGGTGCCGATTCCTCCCATAGGAAGCGATGTCCCCTGAATAACCGCAATGCCGCGCCCTAAGTTCTCCTCTGAAGCACCCAGATATATGGGTAGTTCCATTTTCAGAGAGGGCAGTTCAATCACTGCAAAGATATCTCCGGACATGTTCCACAGCAGGCCCTGTTGTGAATCTTTTTGTATATTATCTTCAAATTCCTTCTCAATATTCTGTATATATGCAACCGCCGCTTTTTTATCCTCCTCCGGAAGTGCCGTGACAGCCTTCCGGTAATTGGAAACCAGAATACTGTCATTTCGTGAGCTCAGATATTTTGCAGCATATGGATAGCTGAACATACAGATTCCCATTATCAGCAGGCTCCAGCCTGTCAACCTTTGCCTCTTTTTTTTCATCTTATATCATCTTCCTTATTCTTCCTGCGTCTTTTCCCCGCAGTCAGCGCCAACAGTAATACTCCGCCAATTACCACTCCTACAAGAAGCTTGCCCTTATTCACTGATTCTGATGCCGAAGCAATCCGTTTAAGCTCCTCACTCGGTGGTTCTTCCACACGCTCTGCATGTACCAGAAGCCGTTCGTTGTTAATCATATAAGGATGGCATGTCAGCAGTGTAATAAGATCTCTGCCTGCCTCAATCTGGAGCTGGTCAATATCCATTGGCTCAACCACTTCTGTGGCATATACTTCATAATAGATTTTTTCATCAAGACTTTTAATCCAGAAAACATCTCCTTTTTTTAATTTATCCAGATCCCTGAATAATTTAGCCTTGGGCAGACCACGATGTCCGGTCAGAACGCAGTGGGAAGAGCTGCCGCCCACCGGCATAGACGTTCCTTCCATCCAGCCGATGCCAATCTGCAGAATTTCCTCACTCATCCCATCGTAAATTGGTAAAAAAACGTCAATTTGAGGGATTTCAATATAAGCCAGAACCTCACCGACATTTAAAAAACTTTGTTTTTTTTGCTCCTCTTCCCCGGAAAAGGGATCCTGAATCATCAGATTCGAATCGGAGAGCTGCTGATTATATTCTCTCGCTGCCGTCAGCTTTTGCTGCTTTTCCTCTTCCGATAGTTTTTTTAATTCTTCTTCATAGTTAGATATCACTACCGTTTGGTTTTTCTGGTTAATCCTGTTTGAAATTATAGGATACAACACAATTAGTGCCCCTGCAATAAAAACCAGGCCAAAAAACACAATCCACACTTTATTTCCATTTTTCTTCATAAGTTCTTTTCTTTAATCTTGTCTGAATTATTTTTATTAAAAGTATCAGTATTGCAAAAAAAGCAATAATAAACAGATATTCCCGATATTTGATAACCGGGGAAATCTTTCTGACCTGGCTTTTCGCTTCCGCAGCTTCGGTATATTCGGTCCGATGGGCACGCACCAGCATCCGATGACTGTTGATCATATATGGGTCACAGGTAATAAGGGTGACCAGATCGCGGCCTTCTTCAACCTCCAGCGCTGAGGTGTCCGAGGGCAGCACCACGCGGACACTTTCCACCTCATAGGCCAGAGTATCCTGATAGGCATGCAGGAAAAACACATCTCCAATTTCCAGCTGATCCAGATCGCGGAACATACGTGCCGAGGGCAGCCCCCGGTGTGCGCTGATTACACAGTGGGTGCTTTCTCCGCCAACCGGAAGAGAGGTCTTTGGCATCAACCCGCCACCCCGGCTTAGAATTTCATCGGATTCCCCATAATAGACCGGCAGTTCTATATCAATTCTGGGAATTTCGATATGTCCCAGTACCTCGCCAATATTTTTCATTTCGATGCTGACACGCTCCATAGCCTCCTGCTCCCTCGGCGTAAGCGCTTCCGACCTGCTGCCCTCCAGATCCTTGACATACGCATTATAGCGTGCCGCCTCTTCTCTCTGTCTCTGCTTTTCCTCCTCCTTCATCCGGGCCATCTCCTCTTCATAATTCGAAATCACCTGAGTCTGGGTTCTGCGGTTTATATTGCTGGAAATTAACGGATAAAGAAAAGTCAGCAGTCCTATTAAAAATATAACCAGAAATATCATTTTACCACGCAAAATATGCAATATTCTTTTTTTCATGGCGCCTCCCTGAATCCTCTGTCAACCCAGAAGTGTTCTGCAGCCATGTCCGGTCCACCGTCCACGTTGCAGAACACTGCTCGATTGACAGCTTCCTGCGAAGCTGTCAATACAATTCATATACTTATGTTCTGGTTAGTCTGCGTCCGTACGCTTTCCTTTTCTCAGAAAGTATACTGCCACAGCCATCAGTCCGATACCTCCGACTGTAAAGATCAGTGTTCCGATCCCACCGGTCTGAGGAATCTGAAGACCTTTGTTATTCTCAACCTGCATAACGTTCGCTGTCTCATAGCTGGTTTTAGTAATTGTAAAAGGTTCTGGGACTTTTAACAGATTATACTGTGAGCCGTTCAGGCTTGGTGCCTTTGTCTCTACCAGCCAATAGCTTCCGCCCTTTAAACCTTTAATTTCAAAGATACCATCACTTTGGGATTTCATGACAATATCCGCACCGACAACTGGAGTTACAAATTTCGATGTGTCATTTGCATCAATCAGAGCCTGTGTCCATTTTAACAAATCGGTACCTGTTGCATTCTTTGAAATCTTAAACTCAGCGCCGGGCAGCAGAACCGTATTATTCTTGCCGTCCACCTTTTTAAACTGTGCGCCACCGGTCCAGACTTTTGGAGTTGTCGGTGGCTCCACCGGACCCTGGGGATCGGTATCTGTGTCCGTTCCTGTGTTGTTTGTAAATTTCAGTTGTGCATCATTAGGAATCTCCGAACCCATAACCGCTGTATCATTAATGCTGGTTGCATAGGAAATCGTAATTTTCTGTTCCTCAAAATCCTCAAGTTCTTCCGGGTCAAAAACAATTGTCAATACATTTGAAGCATAGGTTACTGTATAGTGTGTGCCCTCTGTTAAGACGGTGCCGTCAGCCGCTTTCACCTGAAATCCGTCTGCTGAATTTGTTCCCTTAAAATCAAGACGGGTATCAATCGTATCTGTAACATTGAATCTTGTATAGGTTTCTATATCTTTTGGTACGCTTACCTTAATCGACCAGTTTACAGTCTCACCGACCTGGGAGGTTCCGCCGGCGTCTTCTTCTTTTTCAATCGATGGTCTTGCTTCATTCTTGATTTTAATCAAAGGACCATCTTGAAATGTGTAATTGTCACCATTCGTTGCTGTAATCTGGCCTGCTGATACTTCAAAGGACACAGGTCTGGTATCCAGTAAATAGCCATTTGGTGCCACAGTCTCCACCAACTGGTATTTTCCTGCCGGGATATTCTCAAGCGTCAGTCCGGCATCCGTAATTGTGATATAACCATTATTACCAAGGGAAGTATCCTTTACATAGCCAGGGGCAAGCGGATTACCGCCTTCATCCACCCTATCTTCGACCCATTTTCGAATTTCAAATGTTGCATCACCGATGGGATTATTCTCCGCGTCCACTTTTAAAAGCTCCAGATCCGGGGAATCCACCACGTTCTTAGGATATACATGGAGTGCCTTAGCACCAGTTCCAAAATTCTCTGTACCATTTGCCTTTGTAACCGGAAGTGACAGCATGAACGGAACCCCTAAATATTCTGTTACGTTCAGCTCATCCGCATTTTTCTCAGCGAATATATAGGTTCCTTCTGATAGAAACTGTGCCGTTGTTATACCGTCCGAATCCGTTGGGTCAAGCTCTCCGGTAAGTCCTCCAACCAGACCTGGGTTGGCATCAAAGTAACTTTTTATTGCATCATAGTTTGTAAGTGCACGAATAGCAGCCAGTTCTGCATCGGTAGCTGTGTCTTTTATCTGCCAAAATTCAAAGATAACCCCTTCCAGCCCTTCGGCACCGGCCAGATTGGTTCCGGTAAAATCAGTAATTTCCTCACCGTCATGGTTTGCCAGAGCGGTTCCTTCTGCTACCTTCATCTTGTGGATAACCACGTCTGTAAGTGGTACCTCCGGATCAGCATGTGCAGGAATTACTGCACTTAAAACCATAACCAAAGCACATAGCAATCCTGTCATTTTCTTTTTGAGCATAA
>CAMKHH010000089.1 GCA_946412445.1 uncultured Eubacterium sp. | reverse complement strand
CTGCCAATTAGGGTCAAAAAATACTTGTGCTTGCATATGTTTCACTTTTATGATAGCATTTCATTAATAAGATCCCTTTATTATCTTTTCTTAAGGAGGTGAGTTTACGAAAATTCTGGCACAACAGATTATAAAAAATTCCAATATGAAATCTCTGTATTCTTCTATTGCAATAGAAGACGGAATTTCGCGCACAAAACTGGCAAGGCAGACTCACCTCAGCAAAACCACCGTATCCACCCTGGTGGATGAGTTAATTGACCTGAATTTTATTTCAGATGAGGGTGTCTCCTATTCTGACAACGTAGGAAGAAAGCCAAATTGCCTGAAATCCAGGAGCGGTCAGTATTATGTGATTGTCCTACGATGGATTGAGCATACTGCAGAGGCGCATGTAGTGGACATCACAGGTTTCACGGCCTACAGCACAAAGCTGCATCTGAAGCAGGGAGAATCCTATATATCTCTTTCCCAGTCCTGTGTATATAACGATATTCTGAAACAATTTCCCTCCAGGCACATTCTCGGCATCTGCATCGTGGTATCCGCCATGATTGATGCTGCCCATAACGAGATTTACTCCACAACACTGAGCCTGGGCGCAGGCAGAAGCGGAAATCTGATTCATGATTTATATACTGCCTTCCCCAATTATCCGGTAGCTTTACTGGAGGATACGGCATGCTATGCTTACGCCGAGAAAATATATGCCCGGATCAGGCAGGATAATTTTGCATTTATCAATTTTGGAAGAGGAATTGGTGCCACGATTTTTATTGATGGGAAGATGCTGGGAAAAGCCAGTGGTTCCGTCACTCAATTTGGACATTATACGGTTGATCCACACGGTCCTCTCTGTGCCTGTGGGAATCATGGCTGTCTGGAATCCATGTTTTCAGAAAGTCAGCTCAAGATCAGTTTTGAGGAACTGGGGGCTGCCGCACAGCATGGGGATTCTGCGGCCATTCATACACTGCAGAGGATGGCAAAGTATCTGGCTCTCGCCTTGAGCAATCTGATCTGTATTGTAAATCCTGAACTCATCATTTTAGGCGGAAAGGGACAGTATCTGGGTGATTTATTTCTGGAAGAGGTTAAGTGCTCTCTAAAAGATGTGGGATTTCGAAGAATGGTAGATTGTTCGGACATCCGGTATTCCACGCTCCGGAGTGATGCCTGCCTGAATGGGGCCATGAAGTACTTTTTTGACACATACTATTCATTCCTGGAGCCCCATCTGCCTGCATTCTATATTGGCTGAGAAAAATAGTGTGATAGAATTTTACATCTGCGTGCTGTGAAGCATGCACAGAATAGAGGCTATTATGAAACTTGTAAATCAACAACTGATTAAAAATACCAATTTAAAGCAGCTATACAATTCCATATACCAGAACCCGGGGATTTCCAGAGCACAGCTTGCCAAGGATTCCCATCTGAGCAAGACTGCCGTATCCTCACTGGTGGATGAATTAATTGCCACACGGTTTATCTACGACTCCGGTACAAGCGGAAGTACCAATGTGGGGCGTAAGCCCAACAGCCTGATGCTTAAAGCCGAGCAATACTATGTGACAGTCTTTTTCCTTGAGGAGCAAAAGTTGAACGCCGCTCTGGTTGATATCACAGGGGCTTCCTCCTTCTATGTACAGATGGAGCTTCTCTCCCCTGACGGGTACGCACCAAAATGCCGGGAATATGTATATGACACGGTGCTTCAGCAGATTCAGAAAAACCAGCTTCTTGGAATCTGTGTTGTCGTACCCGCCATGATAGATCCGGATAAGCAGGAAATCTTCGCAACTACCTTAAATCTTCCCGAAAAGGACTTTGTAGGAGAGATACAGCGGACCTTCCCCGACTTTTCTGTCGCTATCTTAAATGATACCGCCTGTTTCGCCTATGCGGAAAAAGTCTATACCCAGATTACGGAAAAGGATTTTGCTTTCATCAACTTCGGGAAGGGCATCGGTGCCACGCTTTTTATTCACAACGAGATGCTGGGGCATGCCTGTGCATCCTATACGCAGTTTGGCCACTATTCTATCAATCCCAAAGGGAAGCTGTGTTCCTGCGGAAACAGAGGCTGTCTGGAATTAATGATTGGAGAGGATTCTCTGAAAGAGAGAATTGCCCGGATTGGAAACAGCCCTGCCTTAAAAAATACGGATTCCATCACCTATGCAGACCTCGGACAGTCCAGTGTGTATGGCGATGTTATATCCCGTAAGGTGATTCATGATATCGCATATGAATTTTCTCTGGCCCTGTGCAACCTGATCTGCATCGTCCATCCTAAGCTGATCATCATTGGCGGTAAAGGAAGAGATCTGGGCCCACTGTTTCTTCGGGAAATTCAAAAGTGTCTGGATACCACCGGCTTTCGACGCATGGTGGATTCTGTCAGCGTCAGATACAGCCAGCTCGACTCCGGTGCACTTTATAACGGGGCGATGAAATATTTTTTTGATATTCACTATAACTTTACACAGGATATGGGAGGAAGTTTTTTTATCGGATGAATCTCCTTTCTGTATTCCAAAGCATGCAAGAAAAGCTGCCAGTGGCAGCTTTCCTATATACCAAAGTATGCAAGGAAACCTGCCGGTGGCAGGTTTCCTGTATTATGCAAATGTCTCTGTTAATTCCGCCATTAAGGTGCTGATTCCTATATGCTGCGGACAGGCCTTCTCACACCGCAGGCATTTGACACAGGCATCTGCCTTTGTTTCCAATTCAGCGTATGCCTTCTTTGCTTTCTCATCCCCGGAAACTGCTGTACTGTTATAGACAGCAAAGATGCCGGGAATATCAATACCTGACGGGCAGGGCATACAATATCCACATCTGGTGCATCTCACAAGTGCCATCGTATCAAAGATTTTCTTTGCTTTTGGATAGATTTCCCGTTCTTCTTCACTTAACATTCCCACAGATGAAAATGCCGCATATTTCAGATTATCCGCCACCTGCTTTTCATCACTCATACCGCTCAATAAAAGGCTGACCTCCGGCTGATCCCACAGGAAGTCCAGTGCCCATTCCACAGGTGTCTTTTCTTTTGGAAAAGCATCAGCCAGATGAGGGGCGACATCGGCCAGTCTTCCTCCGCGTAAAGGCTCCATAATTACTACACCCAGCCCTTTATCCGCGGCATAGCGCAATCCTTCCACTCCGGCCTGATATTCCACATCCACATAGTTATACTGGATTTGACAAAACTCCCAGCCCTCATAGTAGTCGATAATGTCCTTAAAAACCTCCAGCCCGTCATGAAAGGAAAATCCTATATGTCTGATTTTGCCGGCAGCTTTAGCTTTTTCCATGTGTTTTATCAGATCATACTTCTTGACAATTTCCTCCATACGCTGCCGGTCCAGACCGTGCAGCAGATAGAAATCAATATACTCCACCTGCAGCCTTTCCAACTGTTCCTCCAGATATGTATCAAAATCTTCTTCTTTTTTAATCAGCCAGACCGGACATTTATCGGCTATATACACCTTTTCCCGGTAACCGTCCAAAAGAGCCTCCCCCAGAAGCCCTTCACTTTCTCCGTCGTGATAGGGATAGGCTGTATCCATATAGTTCACTCCGTTGTCAATAGACTGCCTGATCATACCAATCGCCCGTTTGCGGTCAATTACATTCTTTTCTCCCTTTTTTTGCATAGGAAACCGCATGCAGCCAAATCCCAATGCGGATACTTCCAGCCCCGTCTTTCCAAATTTACGATACTTCATGATACCGCCTTCCTTTCATCCTGTATTTATAGAAGAATTATACTATATTCTTATGGATTTGTCAGCAGGCGGTATCATCGAAGTGTTATCCTTACTTTTTTTTTGAATAAAATGCATCTCCATAACGGTATACCTCATCAAATAATATACCGTTCTTTCGAATCATCTCCTGGTCATCCAGAGCTCCCAGGTAGCCTCCGCACCAGCAGAATCCTCCGCCTGGCGCATACTGATCCATAGTTTCACGGACAGACTGCCGGATTTCTTCTTCCGTCACGTCAGCTTCTGCCAGCCGCCCCCGGGCATCCCAGCAACCCATTAAAACAATTTTATTTCCATACTTTTCCTGAATCCCTTTTAAATTATTACACGTCTGGGCCGGATCCCATGCATTGATGCCGATGGAAAGCCAGTCATCTACAAACCCTTCTGCTTTTCCGCAGTCATGCATGGTAATCGGTATTCCTGCATCACGGCCGAATTTGGCCTGGCGGTCATGGAAGGGTAATACCAGCTCCCGATACATCTCTGTGGAAATAAAAGGAGCTCTCCAGGCCGCCGTATCGTCCATCATGGTCAGCACATCCGGCTGTACATAAGGCATAATCTGTCTGGTTACCTCTGTGTAAAAATCACACATATAGTCAAACAGGGCATACACCTCTTCCGGCTCCTCAAACATCGCACAGAGACCTTCTGTAAAGCCCATAAATGCCATCAGGTTCTGAAAATAGCCCACATGAAGATTAAGTGCTATGGCACTGTCCTCTCTGTTTACACCCATCCTGTAAAACCCTTCCAGCTGCTTTTTTGCCATCGCTTCCCAGTCGATGCCTTCCAGGGAAGGCGCCTTTATTACATCCCTCCAGTGCCGAATATCATCCAATATGAACTCGCCGGGTTTGGGCAGTAATGCGCCGCCCGTTTCCCTGGTTGGAACATAAGTAACTCCCCAGCAATCCTTGCCTCCTCCTTTGAAGCGGAATTCTGCCAGAATCTCCGGCTCCAGCATACAGGAAGTGCATGGGCGCACCTGACCGGGCATGGGTCCGAAGCTGTAAGTGGGCACCCATTCCGGCTGTTCTCCCCTTAATGTCATCAGATAATTTGTTTTTTCCGTAAGTTTCACTGCAATCAACCTCCCAAGCTTATCCGCTGCTCTGCCGAATTTAATTCCGCCGCCGCTTTTTTTGCATTTTCTTCCGCATACATCTGTGCATCCTGATCCGTGATTTTATAGCCGATTCCCATAACCAGAGCCCCAAACAGTATCAGAACCGCAGGTACAATCCCCATAAGGATAAGAAATCTGTTCTGGAAAACAGAATCCACACGCATATGCGCCTGATATCCAATAAATGTCAGCCCATAAGTGGCTATTGCCCCGCCTAATGCCATACCAATCTTCATAGGAACTGAAAACATTGAAATCGCCACATCTCTGGCATCCTTTCCTGTTCTATACAGATAATATTCACCACAGTCCACAAAATAGTTGGCACCAAAGCTTGTAAACATATAAATGGCCGCCCCGCCTCCTGCTCCAAACAATGTGTAGAGAATCCAGTTTGCTCCTGCAATAAACAGACATGCACAGGTAGCTGCATATAGAACGAATCCAATCACCATAGCCTTTTTCTTTCCAAGCTTACCGCCCAGCTTCGGCATAATCAGTGATGCGATAAATCCTGTGATCATCGACACAGTCATAGAATAGGACATTTTCATAAAGTCACCTACAAGGTAGGTAAAATAATAGGCTCCCAGATTAGAGAATATATAAAGAGCCACGTAATATATCGTATAAGAAATAAATACTACCAGCAGTTGTTTGTTTCTGATTACTGACTTTACCATATCCATCACTGTCACGGTGGATGCAGGTCTTCCTCCCTGTCCTGACCTCACTGCCGGATCACAGTCCTTGCACAGATTGGATACCATCTGAC
>CAMKHH010000088.1 GCA_946412445.1 uncultured Eubacterium sp. | reverse complement strand
ATTTTTAATTTCAAATCATATTATGCATGTATTTGAGGAGAGGTTATGAGAAATATATGTGATATACATTGCCACATCCTGCCTGAGGTGGATGATGGGGCAAGTTCGATGGAAGAAAGTTTAAACATGTTAAGGATGGAGTTTGCTGACGGCGTGCAGAATATTATTCTGACACCCCACTACCGCAAGGAGATGTTTGAAACTCCGGAAGAAAAGATGGAGCAGCAATTTCAGGCACTCCGGGAGGCAGCGAAGCAGATATTGCCGGAGCTGCATCTTTATTTGGGTTGTGAAGTGCATACCAGCATGGATATGTTAGAGGTCTTCCAATACAGAAAACATCTGACACTTGCTGGTTCTTCCTTTGTTCTGACAGAATTCGGAGGCAGAGATACAAAGGCTTACATAAAGGAACGCTGCTATAGTCTGTTGTCGAACGGATACCAGCCAATTCTGGCACACGTAGAGCGGTATTCCTGCATGATGGACGATCCGGGACTGGTGAACGGTCTCCGGCAGATGGGCTGCATGATACAGGTGAATGCAGAGAGTATACTGGGAAAAGGCGGATGGGCCGTAAAACGCTTTTGCAGAAAGCTGATGCAGGAGGACCTGCTGGACTTTGTGGGAAGTGATGCCCACGGAACTACGAGACGCATCCCGCAGATGGGAACATGTGCGGATTATATAGAGAAAAAGATGGGCACAGGGTATGCCGGACATATTTTACGTGAGAACCCATCCATTATTTTAGGGAAGGAACTTTAGGAGAACAGAATGGAAGTAAATCAACAGGACAGAGATGAAATCGAAATCAATTTAGTGGAACTGATCAGAGAGCTGTGGAGTAAGAAGGGAATTATCTTTTTATCTGCAGCCATATTAGGTTTGGCGGTTATATTATTCAACAAATTGATGGTCACGCCGCAGTATGAATCCACGACAAAGATGTATGTCCTGGCAAAGCAGGACGGTGTCAATGTGACGAACGGAGACCTGCAGGCAAGTACACTGCTTACCAAAGACTACGCAGAACTCATCAAAAGCCGTAAGGTAAGCGAAACGGTCATCAATAATCTGGGACTGCATATGAATTCCGAAGCTCTGCTGGCAAAGATGAGTGTGACAGCGCAGCCCGACACCCGTATTGTGACAATCAAGGTCACGGATAAGGATCCATACCTTGCCTGCCAGATTGCAGACGCAGTGAGAGATGTGGCGGCACAGCATATCCAGACTGTCATGAGCATCGAGGCTGTCAATGTGGCGGAGGAAGCCAATATTCCGGAACATCCGGTAGGACCGAGGACCAAGAGAAATGGAGTCATGGGCGCCTTGCTGGGTGGGGTCGCTGCCGCGGCAGTGGTTTTGGTGGTCTATTTGATGAATGACACGATTAAAACCAGTGAAGATGTTGAACGGTATCTGGGATTAAGCACGCTTGGAACAATACCGGTTTCAGAAGAAGACCACAAAGGTACGAAGAAAAAGAATAAGAAAGTACGCAGGAAATAATGGAGGAAACAGTTGTGAACCAGGTAACAGTAAAGAATGAGACGATGGGATATCAGATATCAGAGGCCTATAAATCATTGCGTACCAATTTTCAATTCTGTGGTGAAGACAAGAAAGTGATTGCCATCACAAGCTGTACGATGAATGAGGGAAAGAGCAGCATCAGTATGCAGCTCGCTATCGCCCTGGCAGAGAGTGGAAAACATGTACTGCTGATTGATGCCGACCTCAGAAAATCCGTGCTGATGGGAAGAACCAAGGTAAGCCAGAAGGGGATTATGGGACTGACGCATTTCCTGACGGGACAGTGCACCATCCAGGAGACAATCTGCGCTACGAGCGTTAAAAATTTCCACCTTATATACTCGGGACCATTTCCGCCGAATCCAGCCGAACTCTTAGGCGGAAAAAATTTTAGAAGTTTAACTGAAGCCATTAGAAATGTCTATGACTATGTGATTATCGACACACCGCCTCTTGGAAGTGTTATTGACAGTGCGATTATAGCAGAAATCTGCGATGGAGCCATCATGGTAATCGAGTCAGGCGTCATCAGTTACCGGTTTGCCCAGGAGGTGAAAAAACAGCTGGAAAAAAGCAATTGCCCGATTCTTGGTGTGGTCTTGAATAAAGTCGACATGCACAAACGGAGTTATGAGAAGTACCGTGGAAAATATCATGGAAAATATTACGGAAGACATTACGGAAAGTATCAGGGCAAGTATGAGGAAAAACCAGAGGAGAGTAAGGTATGAAAAAAGGTATTTTGGCAGCTATGCTGATACTTTGCATCCTGCTCGGGGCAGGTGTGGCTGTCATATATATTACGGGAGACAGACAGGGTCCCAAGATTACGATTCCGGATGCGGATGTAACCTATGTGGAGGGAACGGATACCGATGCCCTACTCGAGGGCGTACAGGCCGTCGATCAGAAGGACGGGGACGTAACCGACTCGCTTGTGATTGAATACATCCTTCCCGATGTGAATAAGACGAAAGCGTCTGTGGTCTATGCGGCGAGGGACAAGCAAAACAATGTGACGAAAAAGTCCAGAATCATAGAATATCAGGCCAACGGTGCAGCAGCTGCCGAAGCGTATGCGGAAGATCAGGAAAATTTACAGACAGAGACTCCGGCAGGTGAAACAAACGGAGAAGGAAATCCGGAAGAGACCGTGGATTCTTCTACAGAAATTACGGCGCCGGCAAGCTCGTCTGATGGAGAGGCGGCCAATGAAGCGGCGATTGCCGCTTTACCGGCAGGAAGTCCCAGATTCTATCTAACAGAATATGAATTGACCATTCCGGTTGGAAGTACTTTTTATGCACTGAGCTATGTGAAAGAAATACAGGATGATAAAGACACGAAAGAAAAACTGTACCGCAATATACAGATTGAGGGTGAGGTACACAGCAGTACAGCCGGAACCTATGAAGTACGTTATCATGTCGTGGACAGTGATGGGAACAATTCCAATACCGCCGTTTTGAAGGTAACGGTGCAGTAGCTGAGCTGTATCAAAATGAAGGGGACGATTGTAAATGTACAGGAAATTTAGCAGCGGTTGGATGAAGCACTGTGATTTCATAGTGATTGATATCATATGTGCAGAACTCTCCTACCTGTTGGCAATCATTATACGCCATGGCATGGGAGAGATTGAATACAGTTTGTACCAGAATGCGGCGCTGTTGCTGCTTCCACTTGAATTCATGGTGGGAATATTTTTCTCCAGTTATAAAAATATCCTGCGGCGTGGTTATCTGAAAGAATTAAAGGCAGCGCTCTTACATACCAGCGAGGTATGGGCCGTATTTCTTATGATTATTTACCTGCTTAGAGTTACACAAAAGTTTTCAAGAACCGTATTTCTTGTGGCATGGACGTTACATATTGTATTTAGTTACATATTCAGAGTGTTCTGGAAGGATTTCCTTAAAAAGAAGCTTCAGGAAAATGGAAACCGGGCGTTGATTATTATTACTTCCAGTCAACTGGCTACGAAGACAGTGGAAATTATCCGGGAAAACAATACATATGGCCTGAAAATTATGGGACTGATCATTCTGGATAAGAACTGTGAAGGAGATTATTATGCAGGAATACCCGTTATTGCCCGCAAAGAGAATGCAGAAGAATATCTGTGCAGAAATTGGGTGGATGAGATATTTGTTAATCTCCAGGAAAATCTGAATTCCCCCAAAGAACTGATTGAAGCCTGCGAGCTTATGGGGATTACGGTGCATCTGCGGGTGGCAAGGATTGATGAGCTAAAATCAACCCGGAAGATGATTCAAAATCTTGCGGGCTATACGGTCATTACAAATACGGTTAATACTATGGATTGCCGTCAGGCGATCCTGAAACGCCTGATCGATCTCTGCGGCGGATTGGCAGGTACTGTATGTACGTTTCTTATCTGCATTTTTACCGGCCCTATTATCTTTATCAAATCTCCGGGACCAATCTTTTATACACAGATTCGAATCGGCAAGAACGGACGTACCTTCAAGATCTATAAGTTCCGAAGCATGTATATGGATGCCGACCAGCGTAAGAAGGAACTTATGGAGCAAAATAAAGTAAGAGACGGAATGATGTTCAAGATAGAAAATGATCCCAGGATCATTAAAGGAGTCGGACATTTCATGAGGAATCACAGCCTGGATGAATTTCCACAGTTCTTCAATGTGCTAAAAGGTGAGATGAGCATAGTTGGAACGAGGCCGCCGACATTGGATGAATGGGTAAAGTACTCTCCAAGCCATCGGATACGAATGGCCGCCAAGCCGGGAATTACCGGGATGTGGCAGGTGAGCGGCAGGAGCGGCATCACGGATTTTGAAGAAGTTGTAAAGTTGGATGCGTCCTATATCAGGGAATGGAGTTTTGCGCTGGATTTAAAGATTATCCTTAAGACAATCAAAGGAATGTTTTCCGGGGATGGGGCGGCGTAGAACAGGAGTTGAAGAAAGAGGGAGAGAGAATGGGTAAGCAGTATCGTATAGCAGTTGCCGGAACGGGCTATGTCGGGTTGTCGATTGCAATATTATTAGCGCAGCACCATATCGTGACAGATGTTGATATTATCGAATCAAAAGTGAAACTTGTTAACAGTCGAAAATCTCCGATACAGGATGAATACATAGAAAAGTATCTGGCGGAAAGACCGCTGAATCTGACAGCAACGCTGGATGCGGAGAAAGCATACAGTAATGCGGACTTTGTTGTAATTGCGGCACCGACGAATTATGATTCAACTACACAACACTTTGATACTACAGCTGTTGAGGCGGCCATAAAACAGGTTATATCATACAATCCGGATGCGATTATCGTTATTAAATCCACAATACCGGTTGGTTATACAGAGAGTATCAGAGAAAAGACGGGCAGTAAAAATATCCTCTTCAGTCCGGAATTTCTGCGGGAGAGCAAAGCACTTTACGATAACCTATATCCGAGCCGTATCATCATCGGCACGGATATGGAGAATGAACGTCTGAAAGAGGCAGCACATATATTCGCGGGATTGCTTCAAGAGGGTGCTATCAAGGAAGAGATTGATACGCTATTCATGGGATTTACAGAAGCGGAAGCGGTTAAGCTGTTTGCCAATACATATCTGGCTTTGCGGGTTTCTTATTTCAATGAACTGGATACCTACGCCGAGATAAGAGGGTTGAATACACAACAGATTATTGATGGTGTATGTCTGGATCCGCGTATTGGAGGCCATTATAATAATCCATCTTTTGGTTACGGCGGATATTGTCTGCCGAAGGATACAAAACAGCTGCTGGCAAATTATGCGGATGTACCTGAGAACTTAGTAGAGGCCATTGTCGAGTCCAACAGAACACGTAAGGAATTTATCGCAGACCGTGTTTTGAAAATGGCGGGTTATTATGACTATGATGAAGATACAGAATATAGCAGCAGTATGGAAAAAGCGGTTCTGGTCGGTGTCTATCGCCTGACGATGAAGAGTAACAGTGATAACTTTCGCCAGAGCTCCATTCAAGGGGTCATGAAACGTGTAAAAGCCAAAGGAGCAACTGTGATTATCTATGAACCGACGTTGGAGGATGGCAGCACATTCTTTGGCAGCGAAGTGGTTAATGATTTGGAAGAATTTAAGAAAAAGTGTGATGCGATTATAGCGAACCGCTATGATAG
>CAMKHH010000087.1 GCA_946412445.1 uncultured Eubacterium sp. | reverse complement strand
TCCGGTCATGCTCAGGGATCTTCTGGATACGGATGATTTTAAAAAGTATCAATCCAGTCTTGCGTTTGCCGCGGGCAAGGATATTGCCGGAAAACCTGTAATCACTGATATTGCCAAGATGCCTCATCTCCTGATTGCCGGGGCAACCGGTTCCGGTAAGTCGGTCTGTATTAATACGTTGATTATGAGCATACTCTATAAGGCCAAACCCGAAGACGTAAAATTAATCATGATAGATCCCAAGGTCGTAGAGTTGTCCGTGTATAACGGAATTCCCCATCTGTTCATACCTGTGGTCACAGACCCGAAAAAGGCAGCGGGTGCGTTGAACTGGGCTGTTTCAGAGATGACAGATCGGTATAATAAGTTTGCAGAATATAATGTTCGTGACCTCAAAGGCTATAATGCCAAAGTGGAAAAGCTCAAAGGCATGGAGGAGGATAAGTTCAGGAAACTCCCCCAGATTGTAATTATTGTGGATGAGCTTGCGGACCTGATGATGGTGGCACCGGGTGAAGTAGAGGATGCCATATGCCGGTTGGCTCAGCTTGCAAGGGCTGCAGGGCTGCATCTGATTATCGCAACGCAGCGGCCCTCTGTGAATGTCATCACCGGTCTTATCAAAGCCAATATGCCATCCAGGATTGCCTTTTCAGTTTCGTCAGGTGTCGATTCCAGAACGATTCTTGATATGAACGGAGCTGAAAAGCTTCTTGGAAAGGGAGATATGCTTTTCTATCCCCAGGGATATCAGAAACCTGCCAGGTTACAGGGAGCTTTTGTTTCAGACAAAGAAGTAGCTGATGTCGTCAAGTATCTGTCCAGTAATTCTGAAGGGGAGGATCACTATGACAGCGAAATCCAGAAGCAGATTGAAAATACCAGCCTGAATTCTGATTCAGGAAAGCCCGGGGAAAGTGATGACAGAGATCATTATTTTGCGGAGGCCGGTAAATTCATCATAGAAAAGGACAAAGCATCGATTGGTATGCTTCAAAGAGTCTTTAAAATAGGATTTAACCGGGCTGCCCGTATTATGGATCAGCTTAGCGAAGCAGGTGTGGTGGGACCGGAAGAAGGTACAAAACCTCGAAAAGTACTGATGAGTATGGAGCAATTTGAGAATTATCTGGAGGGCTGATAGGATTATGAAATGCTTAAAATGCGGTGCTCCGATAGAAAAAGACAAGTTGTTCTGCAGTGAATGTGGTACAGAGGTGCAATTGGTTCCTGATTTCTACAGTTCGGAAACAGTTCGATATGCAAGGAAGCAGAAAGAACGGGAGCAGGAATGGCGCCAAAGAGAAGCAGCAGCAATACTTGAAAAGGAGTACAGATCCAGAAGGCGAAAGAAGCGAACAGGAATAGTTCTTTTTGCAGCATTGGCTTTATTTGCCGCGGGCTTTACATATGCTGCTTATCGTGGCATTAAAAACCTCAATTCCTATGATTATCAGATAAGCAGGGCGAAGACTATGTACGCAGATGAAAAATTTGACAAAGCACTTTCCTATGCCGGGCAGGCAATTTCTCTTCGGCCCGAAAGTCTGGATGCAAGAAACCTCCGGGCACAGATTTATATAAAAAAAGGGGACACTGCTCAGGTTTTAGAAGAATTGGAAGGGGTTATTGCAGATGCACCTGATAATTCGGATGCTTATGGTATCCTGATTGGCTTTTATGAAATACAAAGTAAAACAGATGAAATAAAAGAATTGCTTGATTCGTGTAAGAGTGATAAGATAAAAGAGATGTATTCCGACTATATCTGTGACACCCCATCGTTCAGTATAGTCCAGGGAACTTATAAAGAATCCAGGGAACTGGTATTGAGAGGCACAAAAGAAAGGGATACGATATACTATACTACCGACGGCACCGAACCAGACAAGATGAGCAGCCTTTACAGTGGTGCAATTATTCTGAAAGAAGGGACGGTGACTGTTAAAGCAATAGCCGTCAACGAAAAAGGAATTCAAAGCGAGGTGGCCGGCAATACCTACACCATAGTAGTTGCCCCTCCTGATCCGCCTCGAATAACACCGTCATCCGGATCTTATACGACCGCTCTGGCAGATACACATATATACGTTATCGTTCCGGATGGGTGTAAAGCATATTATTCCTTTGATAAGCCGGCAACCAATAAAGATAATTTATATGAAGGACCAGTTGATATGCCGGAGGGTCAGCACATTTTTTATGCAATTCTTGTAGATCAGGCAGGCAGGAGCAGCCTTTTGGGATCTGCAACGTATATTCTGACGCCCCAGGAACAAAATTAATCTCAAAGAAGTGATTCTAATTGAATTGAAACAAAAATCAGAATTAACAGGCACTTCTATCAGCGCTTGTTAAGATATTAGTACTAGGAGGATATTATGTATAAGATTTTAAAAGCTGAACAACTTGCAGCGAACATATACCTTATGGACGTGGAAGCACCTCGTGTTGCAAAACACTGCCTGCCGGGTCAGTTCGTAATTGTAAAGATGGACGAGGTTGGCGAACGTATACCGCTTACCATCTGTGACTATGATTCTGAAAAAGGAAGTGTAACCATCGTATTCCAGCCAATTGGAGCTTCTACGACAAAGATGAAGGATCTGAAGGAAGGGGACTACTTTGAAGATTTCGTAGGTCCGCTGGGCCGCCCGTCAGAATTTACGGAGATGGATATTGAGGAACTGAAAAAGAAACATATTGTATTTGTAGCCGGAGGTGTCGGAACCGCACCTGTATATCCCCAGTTAAAATGGCTTCATGAGCGTAGAATTACCGCAGACGCCATTGTGGGTGCTAAGACCAAAGACCTGATTATTCTGGAAGATAAATTAAAGGAAGTTTCCAATCTGTATCTGACTACGGATGATGGATCTTATATAAGAAAAGGAATGGGTACAGACGTGCTTCGCGATCTGGTTGAAAAAGAAGGCAAACACTATGATGTCTGTGTTGCTATCGGGCCGATGATCATGATGAAGTTTGTCTGTCTGCTGACCAAAGAGCTTAATATTCCTACGATTGTCAGTATGAACCCGATCATGGTAGATGGTACGGGTATGTGCGGAGCCTGCCGTCTGCTTGTGGACGGAGAAGTGAAATTTGCCTGTGTGGACGGTCCTGAATTCGACGGACATAAGGTAGATTTCGACCTGGCGATGAAACGCCAGCAGATGTATAAATCGGATGAGGGCCGGGCATTATTGAAAGAGCAGGAAGGTGATACACATCACGGCGGATGTGGACTGTGTGGAGGTGACAAGTAATGGCAGATGTATTAAAAAAAGTACCGGTAAGAGAACAGGATCCCAAGGTCCGTGCTGCAAATTTTGAAGAGGTTTGCTTAGGGTATGATGAAGAAGAAGCAAGAGAAGAAGCAACACGATGCATCAATTGCAAGAATGCAAAGTGTATTGCAGGATGTCCGGTGTCCATCAATATTCCTGCGTTTATAAAAGAGACAAAAGAAGGAAATATTGAAAAAGCATATCAGATTATCAGCGAATCCAGTGCCCTTCCGGCAGTTTGCGGACGTGTGTGTCCGCAGGAAAGCCAGTGTGAGGGAAGATGCATCCGGGGAATCAAAGGTGAGCCGGTTTCCATAGGAAAACTGGAACGTTTTGTGGCTGACTGGGCGAGAGAGCATAATATCAAGCCAACACCTGCCACAGAAAAAAATGGGCATAAGGTAGCTGTCATCGGTTCCGGCCCTGCTGGTCTTACCTGTGCAGGCGATCTTGCAAAGCTTGGCTATGATGTGACAATTTTTGAGGCTCTTCATAAGGAGGGTGGTGTTCTGGTATATGGTATCCCGGAGTTCCGTCTTCCCAAAGAAAAAGTAGTAGCCGCAGAAGTTGACAATGTGAAATCCCTGGGTGTTAAGATTGAAACGAATGTAATTATCGGTAAATCTGTAACAATTGATGAACTGATGCAGGAGGAAGGATTTGAAGCCGTATTCATTGGTTCCGGAGCTGGTCTTCCGATGTTTATGGGAATTCCGGGGGAGCAGGCCAATGGTGTATTCTCTGCAAACGAATATCTGACCAGAAACAATCTTATGAAGGCATTTCGCAGTGATTATGATACACCGATTGCAATGGGTAAGAAGGTTGCTGTTGTAGGCGGCGGTAATGTTGCAATGGATGCTGCCAGAACAGCCCTGAGACTGGGAGCGGAGGTTCATATTATCTACCGTCGTTCTGAAGCCGAACTTCCTGCCAGGGTGGAAGAAGTCCACCATGCAAAAGAAGAAGGAGTTATCTTCGATTTACTTTCGAATCCTGTAGAAATCCTTACAAATGATAAGGATTGGGTGACAGGAATCCGCTGCATCCGTATGGAGCTTGGAGAACCGGATGCATCCGGCAGAAGACGTCCGGTAGAAGTACCCGGATCAGAATTTGAAATTGAAGTGGATACGGTTATTATGTCCCTCGGAACATCTCCAAACCCATTGATTTCCTCCACCACAATTGGCCTGGATATAAACAGAAGAAAATGTATCATTGCAGATGAAGAATATGGGCAGACTTCTAAAGAAGGGGTATTCGCCGGCGGAGATGCTGTGACAGGAGCTGCGACTGTAATTCTGGCTATGGGTGCCGGAAAAGCCGGAGCTAAGGGGATTCATAAATTCCTGTCCGAAAAATATAAAAGGGGATAACAGGATGGTACATCACGTTGTTATGTGGAATTTCAAACCGGAGATAACAGAAGACCGGAAAGCTGAGTTAAAGGTGAATATGGAAAAGAATCTGAAAGCCCTGACAGATGTTGTACCAGGACTTCTGACGGTTGATTTTATTACGGCTCCTATCCCTTCAAGTACGCATGATATGGCGCTTATAACTACGCTTGAAAAGAAAGAGGATATTGCAGTTTATGCAAATCATCCGGCCCATGTAAAAGTTGCGGATACTTATGTAAGGCCATATGTCTGCGACCGTTGTTGTCTGGATTTTGAATAAGAAAACCGCTGCTATGTCTGAATATTATTGCTGCCTGCAAGAATATTCAGGCATATTTGGTTTTCGAAAATGGAGTCATGTATGAAGATTACTATTCTGGCAGTGGGAAAAATAAAGGAAAAGTATTTAAGGGATGGAATTGGCGAGTATGCAAAACGGCTCAGCAGATACTGTAAACTGAAGCTTGTTGAAGTTTCTGACGAAAAAACGCCGGACAAATTATCAGAGACCTTGAATACACAAATCAGGAGAACAGAGGGAAAGCGATTGCTCAAATATATACGTGAAGATGACTATGTCATTGCTCTGGATATCGATGGTGCAATGCCGGACTCAGTGGAACTATCGCATCGGATAGAAGCTCTTGGAGTCCAGGGTATCAGCCATATTATTTTCTTAATCGGGGGTTCTCTGGGATTGTCGGATGAAATCAGGGAGCGGGCAGACTTTTCTTTAAGCTTTTCTAAGATGACCTTTCCTCATCAATTAATGCGCATGATTCTGCTGGAGCAGATTTATCGGAGTTACCGGATTATGCATCATGAACCGTATCATAAATAACGGCGCAGCCTTTATTTTGGAGGGAGCCTATGAATTTCATACAAAATATGGATATTTCAATTGTTTTATGGATACAGAATACGCTTCGCAGTGATTCTATAACTACTTTTTGGAGCCTGATAACCTGTTTGGGTAATGGAGGGGCATTCTGGATTTTCTCAGCTGTATTTTTTCTTTGTTTTAAAAAGACAAGACTTGTTGGCATTAC
>CAMKHH010000086.1 GCA_946412445.1 uncultured Eubacterium sp. | reverse complement strand
TTATTTCCATAAGCCTGATAACTTTATTTGTTCCACTGGTATCTTATGCTATTGCAAGAAATTATGATAAAAGGTATTATAAGTTTATATACTTTTATTTGCTGATGGGGCTTTTTATACCCTCACAGGTGATTATGCTTCCTGTGACAAAGCTTATGACCAGCCTGAATCTGCTGAATAAGAGTGGATTGATTTTACTGTATCTGGCGTTCAGCTTCACACAGGGCGTATTTTTATTCGTTAACTTCATACGAGGTCTGCCTCTTGAGATAGAAGAAGCAGCCCATATTGATGGATGTACGGTTATGCAGACTTATTCAAAGATTATAGTTCCAATGATGAAACCTATGCTTGCCACGATTATTATTATGGACTCCCTATGGATATGGAACGATTTTCTGCTGCCGCTGATGATTCTGAACAAATCCCAGGCCAGCTGGACGTTACCGCTGTTTCAGTATAATTTTAAGACAGAATATTCTTTTGACTATACGATGGCATTTACGGCGTATCTTATGTCTATGCTGCCAATACTGATTGTCTATGCATGTGGCCAGAAATATATAGTCAAAGGCTTAACGGCGGGAGCAGTGAAGGGATAAAGGTCTGCAGCGTCACATAAGGAGTGAGAATTTGGTAAAAATATTAGTCGTGGAAGATGAAGAATATGCAAGGATATCCCTGGTCCAACAGTTGAAAAACATTCCTTTTGATGAGGAATGTCAGATACTGGAGGCGGAAAACGGGAGGCGGGGTCTTTCTCTTGCCAAAAAAGAAAGGCCGGAACTGATATTTACAGATATAAAGATGCCCTTTACAGATGGAATTGAACTTCTAAAAGAAGTGAAATGCAGCTTAGAGGATACGACTGTAATTATGGTAAGTGCCTATGCAGAATTTCATTATGCGCAGGAAGCGATAAAATTGGGTGCCAGCGGCTATCTTCTGAAACCCGTAATCGATGAGGAGCTGGCTGACATAATTACCAGATTTCACAAAGCATCAGAGTACAGGAGCAGTTGGCTGGAGGAATATATTGGAAATGGAGTTCTGAATCAGGAAGTGGGAGATACAGACTTCGAAAACACTGAAAAATTTGAGAAACTGTTCAGGGAATATAATCTTATCAGTATTTATTTCCGGGATGGAAAAGTTCCCTTAAAAAGTAATTTAAAAAAGCTGCTGAGACAGGGAATGAAAAAACAGGAGCTGGAATTGCCTGTTGTAGAGGTAGGAAAAAAACACTGGTGTGTAGTTTGTGACAGCCTGGAGTGTGAAAGCTTTGTTCAGAGGATTGCCTTTTTACTGAGCAGGGAAGGTTACCGTTATAAGGCAGGTGTCAGCTTAAGCTATAGGGACGGCAGAAAGCTGCAGAAGGCATACCAGGAATCGGTATTGGCAGTAAAGAGTAAGATATTCTATGAAGAGAAGCGGAACATTATTTTCTACAGAGATTTAGAAGAGAGAACAGCAGCTTGTGAGGATATTGGTGAAAAACCCTTGAACAGCATACAGCTTTATATGGAACAGGGAAATGAAACACTGGCTTGCAGCAGGCTGGAATCCTGGATCCGGGACATTTTCTCCATTCCGAAATTAAAGATAAGTAGTATAGAAGGGGTCTTAATACAGATTTTTGCTATGGTACATCTGCTTATAGAAAAGTATACGCTGAATCCGGAAGAAAAATATCATATTCCTATCTCCTTTTCTATCCTGGATGTGGACTCTGTGGACGAATTAATAAAGCGGATGAATCGCCTGATCCAGATTCTCTGTATGGAGATGAAGAAAGAGAAGGAATCTAATCCGGATAAACTGGTGAGGGTCATGACTGAATACATTCATCAAAATTACAATAAGGAAATATCTTTAAAGGATCTGGCGGAAAATGTTCTTTTTATGAATCACACATATCTGAGTCATATCTTCGCAGAAAAAACCGGAAGCTGTTATTCCGCATATTTAAAACAGGTAAGGATGGAAAAGGCGAAAGAATTTCTGAAAAAGGATACGTTATCGATTACGGATGTAGCCATTTCGTCAGGTTACAATGACTGTTCCCAATTTATCAGAAGCTTTAAAAAAGAAGTGGGAATGACGCCTAAAAAATTCAGAGAAAGGCATAAAACATAGAGGGTTAAGAATGACAAGAGAAATAGAGTATTTGAATCGCCTGAAATCAGAGATTGCCCCGGCTTTAGGCTGTACAGAGCCGGCAGCAGCGGCACTTGCCGCCGCCTACAGTGCGAAGGAATTAGGAGAGGATCCGGTTAGGATCAGCTTAAAAGTAAGCCCTTATATCTATAAAAACGGCATGAATGTCGGGATACCGGGAACAAAGATGACGGGGCTGGATATTGCGTCTGCCCTGGGTGCAGTCAGTGCTGCCCCCGAAAAGAAGCTCATGGTGCTGAATGGTTTATCAGAAGATGATGTGAAAAAGGCACTTGGCCTGGCAGAAGCAGGAATGGTTTCCGTAGAGATTGCAGATACCGATGAGAAAATCTATATAGAGGCTTTTACAGCCTCAAAAAGCAATAGGGCAAAAGCGGTGATTTCAAAGAAACATGCTTGCCTGACATTTCTGGAGAAAAATGGAGAAATCTTATATACACAGGCAGAAACTGAAAACCCGGAATCACTGAAAAAAGAATTGCTGAGTCCGGTCGGTGAACTGACTTTGAAGGACATCAGAAATTTTGCTATGGAAGTCCCTTACGAAAAATTATATTTTTTGCGTGATGTTGTGCGCCTGAACCGCGAGATTGCGGAAGAAGGATTGACGAAAGACTACGGCCTTAATGTAGGGCAAAGTATCTTGATCAAAGACAGGACAGGCCTGTTTTCACAGGATATAGGAGGTTATGCCGTTGCCTTAACTGCGGCGGCGGCAGATGCCAGAATGTCAGGCTGTGAAATGCCGGTCATGAGCGCTGGCGGCAGTGGAAACCAGGGATTAACGGCTACCCTGCCCATCGTTGCAGTCAGCCTGAAGTTAAATAAGTCAGAAGAAGAGACTTTCAGAGCCCTGGCGGTCAGTCTGCTGGTCACAATTCATGCAAAGGAATATATCGGACGCCTTTCAGTCCTTTGCGGCTGCTCCATAGCAGCAGCGATTGGAAGCTGCTGTGGAATCATCTTTTTATTCGGAGGGAGCCTGGAGCAGATGGAGATCGGTGTGAATAACATGATTGCTGATATTTCGGGTGTCGTTTGTGATGGAGCCAAACCCGGATGTGCCCTTAAAATTGCAACAGCAGTAAACTCGGCAATCCGATGGGCCAACATGGCCCTGAATGGAATCGGAGCAGGTGAGCATGACGGTATTGTTAAAGCCGATGTAGAACACACACTGCGTAACTTGGGTAAGCTTGGGAATCAGGGGATGAGCCAGACCAATGATGTCATACTGAATATGATGCTGGACAGGTAGGAGCCGTATATGTATAGAGAAAATATGATGGAGAATCAAAGGATACATGAATGGTTTCTTGCACATAAAGAGGAGATGGTTTATGATATCCAAAGGTTGGTTTCCATAAAGAGCGTTTCCTCTAAAAATGAAGCGGTGCCGCCCTATGGAGCGGGATGCAGGGCTGTATTGGATGAAATGCTGAAGCTGGGCAGCTCCTATGGGTTTTCCACAGAAAATAACGCATATCATTATGGCAAAATCCGATGGGGAACCGGAGAGAAGTCTCTGGGAGTATGGAACCATCTGGATGTTGTAGAAGAGGGCGGCGGCTGGAGCTTTCCGCCCTATAAAGGAGTGCTTCATAAAGGATTCATGATAGGCAGAGGGGTTCAGGATAATAAAGGACCGGCTATAGCCGTGCTCTACGCCCTGCGGTGTATAAAAGAATTGAAGCTGCCATTAAACATCCAGGTAGAACAGCTCTTAGGATGTAATGAGGAGCAGGGAATGGAGGATATCGATGTATTCCTTAAGGCGGAGAAGATACCTGACTTTTCCTTTGTCGCAGACTGCAGTTTTCCCGTATGTAATGGTGAAAAAGGAATCTGTGAGCTGGAGCTCTTCAGCGAGGAGAAAATTACAGAAGTATTGGAGCTTTGCGGAGGAGAATCTTCCAATTCCATACCATCAAAAGCCAGGGCTGTCCTAAGCAGCAGAGAGGAGATAGAAACCCGGGGCAGAAGCGGGCATGTGGCTTTTCCGGGAGAGATGGTAAATGCACTCGGAGAGCTTTTTACCCTGTTAGGGCAGAAAGACTATATGGGATATCATCAAAAGACATTAGATTTTCTCGGCAGGGTGGGCCGGGAATCAAGTGGTGAGACTCTGGGAATTGCCTGGAAAGATGAGACGTTCGGGGCATTGACCTGTGTTATGACAAAGGGGGATATAAGACAGGGAAGGCTTCATGTTTTTTTAAATATCCGTTACCCACATTCCTGGAATTATCAGGAAATGCTGGGAAAGATACGTGACAAGGTCATGAAGTATGGATTATCTTTAAAAGAGATCCGCAACAGCCCTTCTTATCTGGAAGAAAATGAGAACATTGATAAATTGCTTCAGGCTTATGAAGCAATTATGGAAGAAAAGGGTTACACCTATACCATGGGGGGAGGAACCTATGCGAGAAAACTGCCGAATACAGTGGCATTTGGACCGGGCCTTCCTGCGGACCTTTCCGCAATAAATTTTCCAGAGGGACATGGTGACTGCCATGGACCGGATGAAGCACAGTCCATAGACCGGTTAATAACTGCCGGAAGAATTTATGTGGATAGTATATTGAGATTAAATACTTCGTGGAGTTAACTTGTAGTAGAAAGGAAAAGTAAATTATGAATAAAATATCGATAGGAAATGGAAGTATCATAGTTCCGGAAATCGGACTTGGCTGTATGAGGCTGACAGAGTTGGACGAGAAACAGGCATTGAACCACATTGACACAGCTCTGGAATACGAGTGTAATTTCTTTGACCATGCAGACATCTATGCAGGAGGAGAGTCTGAGCGTTTGTTTGGGAAAATAGTGGATCTAAAAGGTGCAAGCCGGGAAAAGATGATTATACAGACGAAGTGTGCAATCCATCCGGGAATTTGCTATGACTTTTCAAAGAAATATATTTTGGAGTCTGTAGAAGGAAGCTTAAAAAGGCTTCAGACAGATTATATTGATATCCTGCTGCTCCACAGACCGGATACCTTGATGGAACCGGAAGAAGTGGCAGCAGCCTTTGCTGAACTGAAAAAATCCGGTAAGGTTCGCCATTTTGGTGTAAGTAATCAAAACCCGGGTCAGATAGCGCTGCTGAATAAATATTGTGATAATCAGATAGAAATCGATCAGCTGCAGTTTAGTTTAACAAACTGCGGAATGATTGATGCAGGGCTGAATGTCAACATGAGCAACCAAGAAGGCGTTAATCGGGACGGTGGCATCCTGGAATATTGCCGTATTCATGACATCACCATACAAGCATGGTCTCCGTTCCAGTATGGGATGTTTGAAGGAACTTTCCTGAATAAAGAAAAGTTTCCCAAGCTGAATAAAAAAATTGATGAGATGGCAGATAAATATAAGGTGACAAACAGCGCCATAGCAATCGCATGGATCTTACGTCACCCGGCGAATATTCAGCCGATTGTGGGAACAACGAATCAGCAGCGTCTGAAAGATATTTTTGCTGCGTCTGATATTGCACTTACAAGGGAAGACTGGTACGCTTTATATATGGCTGCGGGGAAGCAGCTTCCGTAAGATGAGTTCTGTGAAGCAATTTATTTCCCAGGAAAGTATTTTCTAAAATTTTATTATC
>CAMKHH010000085.1 GCA_946412445.1 uncultured Eubacterium sp. | reverse complement strand
AAGGCGGCCTGATCGATCCGATTATCCATTTTCTTTCAAAATCACTCAATGGACTTTCCCCGTGGCTGGCCGCAACAGGTATATTTCTGGTCACAATTTTGGCAGATGGCCTTATCCCATCAGGAAGCGGTAAGGCAATTGCAATTATGCCGATTCTAATTCCCCTGGCGGATATGATTGGAGTTACCAGGCAAACCGCGACCCTGGCCTATCAGTTTGGTGACGGATTTGCCAATATGTATTGGTTTACCAATGGCACGCTGCTTATTTTTCTTGCGGTCTCAAAGGTTCCATTACGTAAATGGTATAAGTTCCTCTGGCCGCTTCAGATTGTGCTGACCGTTATTGCTGTTGCATTTTTGGGAATTGCCATTGCTGCCAATTATCAGTAACCTGAGGAGGATAAGAGATGAGAGCTTATGAACTGGCTTCAGATGAAAAACAGTATATGATTGATTTGCGCAGGCATTTTCACCGCCAGCCGGAGCTTAGCTGGCAGGAATATGCCACGACAAAGAAAATCTGTGAGGAACTTGACAGGCTGTCCATTCCTTACAGTAAGCTGCCAAAGACAGGCGTAGTTGCTACCCTGGAGGGTGGAAAAAAGCATCCGGTCATCGGATTACGTGCGGATATTGATGCCCTTCCTGTGAAGGAAGTCAGGGATTTGCCGTTTAAATCATTAAATGAGGGGGTGATGCATGCCTGCGGGCACGATTCCCATATGTCGATGCTGCTTGGCGCCGCAAAGATATTGAGCGGACATAAAGAGGAATTAAGCTGTACGGTTCGCTTTATTTTCCAGCCGGCAGAGGAGACGATCCAGGGTGCCAGGACACTGCTTGACAATGCAGAGGTGATGGAGTGTGATGATTTTTTTGCAATTCATATTTTCCCATACATTGAGACAGGAGGAATTTCGGTAGAGGAAGGACCACGTTTTACTTCTGCTGACACAATAAAATTTAAAGTGATCGGCCAGGGTGGTCATGGCTCCATGCCTCAGGACGCTGTGGATCCAATTCTTACATCTGCCGCTGTTATAAACAATCTGCAATCAATTGTAAGTCGTGAAATTGACCCAAGAGATACCTGTGTTGTCAGCGTTTGTTCAATTCACTCCGGTTCGGCATCGAATATAATCCCCAATGATGTGGAAATGCTGGGAACCGTACGTACATTCAGCCCAAAAGTGAGGGAAGTACTGCCGGAAAAGATAGAACGGGTAATTGCCAAAACCTGTGAAACCTTCCGTGCAGCGTATGAATATGAGTATATTCACGGAACACCTGCCACTATCAATGATCCACAAAGCAGTGAAAGAGCAGAACGTGCCGTACGGGAGATACTTGGAGAAGAAGGACTTGTTAAGTATGAGAAAACTCCGGGAGGAGAGGACTTTGCCTGGCTGCTTGAAAAGAAACCGGGATGCCTTGCCTTTGTGGGATGCCGAAATGAAGCAAATGACCAGAAGTACGCATTGCACAACGAGCGCTTTGATCTGGATGAAGAGGCGATGGTAAACGGTGCAGCCTTGTTCGTACAGTATGTTCTGATTACGCAGAGTGAAATCTGAGATTGGTGAAAGTCATACTTGACCTTACATGGAGGGCAGAATATACTGATATTAAAGCACGTTTACTGATGGAGAAAACAATTATACGAAAAAATAAGAGGAAATAAACATGATACACTTACTTTTAGCTATTATTTACTTATCGTTTATCAGTCTTGGACTGCCGGATTCGCTGCTTGGTTCAGCGTGGCCGGTCATGTATAAGGAGTTTGGCGTACCGGTTTCATACGCAGGAATCATTTCCATGATTATTGCAGCCGGAACCATTGTATCCAGCCTGCAAAGCGACAGAATTACCCGGAAGCTTGGGACGGGAAAGGTTACAGCAATCAGTGTGGCGATGACTGCCTTTGCGCTGTTCGGATTTTCCGTCAGTCACTCATTTGGAATGCTCTGCTTGTGGGCAGTGCCCTATGGACTTGGTGCCGGAAGCGTAGATGCATCACTGAACAATTATGTTGCTCTTCACTATGCGAGCAGACACATGAGCTGGCTGCATTGCATGTGGGGTGTCGGTGCCTCCTTCGGCCCTTATATCATGGGGTATGCATTGACAAAAGGGAATGGATGGAATGCAGGATATCGTATAATTGCGGTCCTACAGATTGTACTGACCGTTATTTTAATTGTCAGCCTGCCTCTCTGGAAAAAACGTTCGGATACAGCTTCGGATGACAGTCCTCTGCCGGAGAAAGCACTTACTCTGGGTCAGATTTTTAGAATTCCCGGAGCAAAAGAAGTCATGATTACATTTTTCTGCTATTGTGCCCTGGAACAGACAACCGGATTGTGGCTCAGCAGCTATCTGGTACTCCATCGGGGAATTTCTGCTGAGACAGCAGCAGGTTTTGCCAGCCTGTTCTTCATAGGTGTTACGATTGGCCGTGCACTGAGTGGATTCCTGACTATGAAGTTAAATGATGCGAATATGATACGTCTGGGACAAGTCATCATAGCAGCAGGCATTGTTATTCTGATGCTGCCCTTAAATCAATATGCAGCCCTGACAGGGCTGATGCTGATCGGGCTGGGCTGTGCACCAATTTATCCCTGCATTATTCATTCAACTCCGGAGCATTTCGGAGCTGATAAATCACAGGCGATTATCGGCGTTCAGATGGCAAGTGCTTATGTCGGGATATGTCTGATGCCACCGCTGTTTGGAGTGATTGCAAACCGAATCAGTGTTGTATTGTTTCCATTTTATCTGCTTTTACTTTTACTGTTCATGTTTCTTATGCACGAAATGCTGCTGCGCAGGAAAGCTGCGCAGTAGTCAGTAAATGCTGACAAGGGGTTACAATGATATGAGAAAAGTAAAAAGATATCCCAATATGGAATAAAAGGATTGACAATCACATATACATTGGATATACTTGCACTATAATTTTTTAAAAGCTTTTCAAAATAATCTATATATTTCTTGTCAAACGAAGGCGTTTACTTTAAAGGTAAGCGTCTTTTTTTGTTTGTTTGAAACTGCTTGTAAACTTCAGTTTGTGAAAAGAGAGGAGTCAGACTATGAAAAAGAAAATGATAAGTATAATGGTAACGGTGGTAATGATGACCGCATTGCTTTCAGGATGTGGGGATTCAAGTAAGACATCAGGAAGTGATACGACAGGCTCAAGTGATAAGTCTGCCAGTTCAGGTACATCCGGTGATTCAAAAGGTGTTCTAAGAGTCGGTATGGAATGTGCCTATGCACCGTTTAACTGGACACAAGAAACAAAGGAGACTGCAAATGGGGACACGGCATTGCCAATCGATGGAACAAACTATTATGCGTATGGCTACGATGTGATGATGGCAAAGAAAATTGCAGATGAATTAGGATGGGAACTGGAAATACATAAGGTGGAGTGGGATTCCATTGGGATGGGGCTTGATTCAGGAGACTATGACTGCATCATCGCCGGGATGGGAAGAACGGAAGAAAGAGAAAAGGCTTACTCCTTTACGGAGCCCTATTACTACAGAGACGTATGCATTACTGTAAAAAAAGGGAGTGAACTTGAAAACATCACGAAGCTTTCCGATTTTGAAGGCAAAGATGTTACGGTGACAACGCAGCTTGGAACTGCATGGGTCAGCCTGGTGGATCAGATTCCGGGTGCGGCGCCTGTTGCAAACTATGGGACGACAGCAGAGTGCTTTATGGCGGTATCCAATGGCGTAGCCGATGCCTGCGTAATCGATCTTCCGACTTCTGAATCTGCGGCAATGACAAATAAGGATCTCAAACTGCTTTCACTGGACGCTGATGATACGATTGAAGATCCGACAGGCTCCACGGATGTATGTATTGCGACCCGGAAAGAAGATACGGCTCTGAGAGATAAAATTCAAGGAGCAATGGATAGCCTTTCCTGGACGGATAAAGAGAAAATGAATGAAATGATGAATGAAGCAATCAAACTGCAGCCGGCGGCCAACTAGACAGTAAAAATGCCAGGTTATACAAAAAGAGAGGATAATGGAAGGAGGCGCATCCATGGGAAATAAGTTTCTTTTGGCATCAGATCCGACAAATGCTCTGGAATGGATGATTTTTCTGGCGGGGAAATATAAGAGTCTGTTCGTACAGGGAACGGTAATGACTTTATATGTGGCTGTCATTGGCACCGCTCTGGGTTTTTTATTGGGATACCTTGTTGGAATTATAGAGGATATCAGAGTCAGCCGGGAAGGTAATCCTGTAAAAAGAATTTTAATTCGGATTTTGAAAGTAATCTCGCTGTTGTATGTAGAAATTTTCCGCGGCACACCGATGATTGTGCAGGGAATGATTATCTATTATGGCCTGCGGCAGTCTGGGGTTGAAATCAGTTCTCCGGCAGCCGGAATTTTAGTCACTGTACTTAATACAGGTGCCTACATGTCAGAGACAGTGCGTGCCGGAATCAAATCTGTTGACGGAGGGCAGCGGGAAGGTGCACTTGCCTTGGGTATGTCACCGATTGGAGCCATGTTTCAGGTGGTTTTGCCGCAGGCTTTTCGTAACATCATTCCCGAGATGGTAAATACATTTCTTACAAACTTAAAAATGACATCTGTATTGAATGTAATCGGAGTATCGGAGCTGTTTATGATGGCCAAGACAGCCGGCGGAAACTACTATAAGTATTTTGAATCATATCTGGTAATCGCACTCATTTACTTTGTGCTGTGTTTTATCTTCAACCGTGTGTTCATATTACTGGAGAAGAAAATGAATGGAAAAAAAGATTACGTTCTGGCCGTGGAATATATGGATAATGAATAGGAGGAAAGTATTATGGATGGAGAAAAAATCATCTCTGTTGAAGCACTGAGTAAATCCTTCGGCGACCATGAGGTACTGCGGAAGATTGATTTTTCCGTCCGGCCGGGGGAAGTAATCTGTATCGTAGGCTCCTCTGGCTCTGGTAAATCTACCTTGCTGCGCTGTATTAACAGATTGGAACATCAGACGAAAGGTAAAATTCTCTATCATGAAAAAGAAGTCCGTGATATTCAAAAGGAAGTAAATGTATACCGTTCGAAAGTGGGCATGGTGTTTCAGTCCTTTAATCTTTTTGATAACATGACGGTTCTTGATAATTGTATGTCGGGAACACGTAAAGTACTGCATCTTTCCAAAATGGAAGCATTTGACCGTGCAATTGCAAACTTAAAAGCGGTGGGTATGGCTCCATTTATTCATGCAAGACCATCGCAGCTTTCCGGCGGGCAAAAACAGCGCGTCGCAATTGCAAGAGCACTTTGTATGAATCCGGAAGTACTGTTATTTGATGAACCCACCAGTGCACTGGATCCGGAGATGGTAGGAGAGGTACTGCATGTAATGAAGGAGCTGGCGAAGACCGGTCTGACCATGATTATCGTAACCCATGAGATGGGATTCGCCAGAGATGTGTCTACAAGAACCATCTTCATGGATAAAGGCTATATCGTGGAGGATGATGTGCCTGAACGGTTGTTTCAAAATCCAAAGAATCCAAGAACCAGAGAATTTTTAAGTAGATTTATCGCGGGATAGGAGGAAAGAAAATCAGATGGAAAATTATGTTGTTACATTCGCCAGAGGGTTTGGCACCGGGGGAAAAGAAATCGCTGCAAAGCTGGCAAAAAGCCTGAGTATTCATTGCTACGAAAACCGAATTCTGACGCTGGCCTCTCAATTGAGCGGTCTGGATGAAGGTATTTTTGAGGAGGTGAATGAAAAAGTCAGATTTGGTACTTGGGTTATATATCC
>CAMKHH010000084.1 GCA_946412445.1 uncultured Eubacterium sp. | reverse complement strand
ATACAGCCATCCTTCATGATTGCAATTTTATCTCCTAATTTCAAAGCTTCATCCAAATCATGCGTAATAAACAGGATTGTTTTTTTTATCCGGGATTGCAGTGCCAGCAGCTCATTCTGCATATTCTTTCTGATTAGTGGATCCAGCGCACTAAAAGCCTCATCCATCAGTAAGATATCGGCATCTGTAGCCAGAGCTCTGGCAAGTCCGACCCTTTGCTGCATGCCTCCTGAAAGTTCCTCCGGCTTAGCATATTGATAACCCGCGAGACCCACTACCTCGAGCATTTCAAGTGCTTTCCTGTTTCGCTGGGCTGTATTCACTTTCTGGATTTCAAGACCATAAGCAACATTTTCAAGAATATTCCGATGGGGGAAAAGTGCAAAATTCTGGAAAACCATTGCGGCTTTCTTTCTGCGTATCTCTATCAGCCGGGACCTGTCAGCATTTACGATATTCTCTCCATCTATGTAAACTTCTCCACTGGTTGGCTCTATAAGCCTGTTAATGCATCGGACTAAGGTTGATTTTCCACTTCCCGACAACCCCATGATTACAAAAATCTCACCCTCCTGCACGCTAAAGGATGCATTATTTACGCCGACAATATGTTGATGCTCCTTGAACAGGGTTGCTTTGTCCTCCCCGGCTTCCAGAAAATGAAGCATCTGCTTTGGTGACGAGCCAAAAACCTTGTAAACGTTTTTCACTTGAATTTTTTCCATGATTTCTCCATTTCTTCAAGAGTTTCTTTAATTACCTATGTGGTTTTTGACCATAAGCATTTAAGTGAACGCGTTAACTTTTATATAAATAATAGAATAACTTCTACCATATGTCAAGGTTTTTAAGAAAATTTACTTCTTTAATGCAGAAATAGATGCTGAATTCCTCCAGCATCTATTTCTGTCCGCACATTGGTTTAGGGACATGGAAAAAATAACTTGTCCATGTCCCTTATACTCTTTAAAGTTCTGAATATTTTTTATATCCCGGATGCCTTCCTGTCACTTGGTATGCCTGGCGCATGGAAATCAGGCGATTAATATTATCCCTTGAAATTTCCTGTGCCCCTCCCAGTAAATGGGCATTTAAGCTGATCTGTGCAAAAAGCTCCAGTGTTTCCATACGATAATATGCTGTAATAACATCTGCTCCTACCGTTAAAGCCCCATGATTCTGTAACAGCACTGCATCATGAACTCCAAGATATGGAGCAATCGCATCCGGAACCTCGTAGGTAGATGGTGTCCCGTAGGGGGTTACCGGTACAGATCCCAGCGCAATGACTGTTTCAATCATAGAATACTCATCTAAAGGTTTATTTGCCACTGCATATCCCGTTGCAACCGGGGGATGTGCATGAAGTACAGCCCCAACATCCTCACGTTCTTCATAACAGCGAAGGTGCATCTTTATTTCAGAAGATGGACGAAGCCCTTCTTCTGCCTCCAGAATATTTGCATTTTTGTCAATATGTACTAATTTTTCCGGAGTAATGAAGCTCTTGCTCATACCTGTAGGCGTTGCGAGAAAGGTGCCATCCAAAAGCTTGACCGAAATATTTCCGTCATTAGCCGCAACCCATCCTTTCTGCCACATCTTATGACATATATCACATATCTGTTCTCTTAACTCTTTATATTTCAATTCCATTTTTCTGTCTCCTGCTGATTCTTTTGATGACCGACAACTTCCCTGTATTGTTCATATGCTGCCTGCCATATATCTGTATTTTCAGGTTCAAAGACTCTGACCGGCTCGGAGTCCGAAATAATACTTCGAACCTCCTTAATATTTTTCACCTCGCCGGATGCCATAAGCTGCATTGCCAGGTTTCCATACACAGTAGCTTCCACAGGACCTGCAATAACCGGTATTCCACACGCATCGGCAGTCATCTGACATAATAAAGCACTCTGCACTCCACCGCCCACCATATGAATTACATGATATTTCTTCCCTGTACAATACTGTATTTCTTCAAGCACATCCTTGTATTTCATCGCGAGGCTTTCGTCAATACATCGGATTACAGATGCCACATCCCCCGGTACTGTCTGGCCGGTTCTTATACAATACTGACGGATTCTCTCCGGAATATTCCCTGCCGGAACAAACTCAGGTGCATCGGCATCGATGAAGGCCTTAAAAGGAGCTGATTTTTTTGCCATTTCTTCCAGTTCTCCAAAGCTGTATTCTGTTCCTTCCCGCATCCATTGTCTCCGGCTTTCCTGAATCAGCCACAGGCCGATGATATTCTTAAGGAAGGAAATTTTCCCGCAGCAGCCGCCTTCATTCGTCATATTGCACGCAAAAGATTTATTATGAATGACCGGACTGGATAGCTCTGTCCCAAACAAGGACCATGTGCCACAGCTTATAAAAATAAAATCTTCCTCTTGCGCAGGAACTGCTGCCATTGCACTTTGGGTATCATGGCCTGCTACTGTAATGACATCGATTGGCCGGATACCTAATTCCTTTGAAAGTTCTACCCGAAATGTTCCGGTTTTCGTCCCCGGCATTACAATAGGTGCCAGTATCCGGTCCGGTATGCTTAAAGTCTCCAGCACCTCGCCAGACCAATCTTTCTTTTCCGCATCCAGCATCTGTGTTGTGGAAGCAATGGTATATTCACTATTTTTCTCACCGCACAGATAATAAGTAAACAGATCCGGCATCAAAAGCATAGTTTCCGCCAGATTCAGAATATGCTCCCTCTGTTCCCTGTCAGCCATTAACTGGAATGCCGTATTGAATTCCATAAACTGATTCCCGGTAATGTGATACAGGCGCCTCCGGCCTATGCCGGCAAAAGCTTTTTCCAACATCCCTTCTGTTCTGGTATCCCGATAATGAATAGGGTTTGTCAAAAGGGAACCATTTTTATCAAGAAGTCCATAATCCACTCCCCAGGTATCCACACCGATACTTTCAGCACAGCCCTTTGCTTTGGACTTCAGGATTCCCATTTTTATTTCATGGAACAGTCTTGGGAAGTCCCAGTACATGGTACTCCCTTTTTTCTGTCCCATGATTACAGGATCATTTGAAAAACGGTGCAATTCTTCCATGCGGATTCTGCTTCCATCATAAGTGCCCCGTATTACTCTGCCGCCGGAAGCTCCGCAATCTACCGCCACCATGAATTTTTCCGCCATAATGTCTCCGTATTTATAAAGTGCCCCATACGCTGCACAGGCACGGTAATCCTGCCCCTCTTTATCCATTCCAAAAGCATTCCATGCTGCAGGGCGAAAGATTTTCTCCTCCGGAACATTATGCATGGATACCGGAATACGCAGTATGGCACACATGGTAATTAAATCCGCGCCAATATGTCCATAGCTGATAGCTCCATGGTTCGCACCCCAGTTATTCATTACATCATAGGCGTTCTTAAAGGCACCTTTTCCTGTAGTTCTCGGTGCAAACCAGGTACAAGGCCAGGTGTAATCTGTCCGTTTCCATATTTTATCAGACACTTCATCCGGCAGTGTAACCGTCCATCCTTCTGCAATCTGCAGAACAGGTCCCAGACCCTTTACCAGATTGAGGCGAATCATAGTAATCGGCATCTGAACATCTGTAAGAAATCTGGAAGAATATCCACCGCCCCGGAAATAACCAAAGTCCGCCTCATTCCATGTAGTTTTCTTCATAATCGCTTCCTGGTCTTCCCGGGTTACTTCATACCATGGTTTCATCGTAGCATTTCCACTTTCATCTTTAGCAGCTCCATTGGCATCAAGGCATGCTGCACCGGAATTAATCAAGTGGATAAATCCGCCTGCCTCCATAGCTTTTCCTTCTAATTCGTATCCGGTTGCTTCTTTTACAGCCTCCGGGCTCCAATAAGTACGCACATCTGCAAAAATCTGGGCACGGTTTGTCAAAAGCTTCATAAACATCATACCAATTCCGTTCAGCACATCGTTCTCCGTCGCCAAAATATAAGGCTCTCTGGCGCCATTCCAGTCAAAAGAGGTATTCAGCATGGCCTCTGCAAAATCTGCATTCGGGTAAAAATCTGTCCACTGCCTCTGTCCCTGGAATCCCGCCGCAAGGGCATTATGTCCTACACGCTCTTCCTCACAGCCTTCCGGCAGATTCTCGTTTCCGTTCATCAGGTCCTTGATAATACACATCATCTTTACTACGAATTCCCAGTCTGTATCCTTTTCCTCTCTTGTCTTCTGCACTTTGGGCGGATTTTTATCAAACCCTTCCACACAATGTTCTTTTGTCCATTTCAGTGCCTTCTGGAATTCTGCTTCGTCATAAATTCCTTCTGTCATACGGCGGATCAATTCCACTTCATCCACAGATTCCACACGCATACCTAAGTAAGATTCTATAAAATCAGGGTCGATAATGGAACCACCGATACCCATACACATAGATCCAATCTGCAGATAAGATTTTCCTCTCATAGAAGCTGCTGCAACTGCTGCGCGCCCGAACCGAAGCAGTTTTTCCTCCACATCTTCGGGAATTTCCACTGCGTCTGCCGCCTGTACATCATATCCGTATATTCCAAAAGCAGGAAGACCCTTCTGCGCATGAGTAGCAAGAACACTGGCCAGGTATACTGCCCCCGGGCGTTCCGTTCCATTGAATCCCCATACCGCTTTAATTGTCTGCGGATCCATGTCCATAGTTTCTGCACCATAGCACCAACATGGAGTCACAGTAAGGGTAATATCCACACCTTCTTTTTTAAACTTATCTGCGCACGCAGCAGCTTCTGCAACACGCCCGATTGTAGTATCTGAAATAATTACCTTAACTGGTTCACCGTTGGAGTATTTTAAGTTCTCTTCAAACAATTTTGCAGCAGATTTTGCCATATTCATAGTCTGCTCTTCTAAGGATCCGCGCACGTTCAGATAACCTCGTCTTCCGTCAATTGTGGGACGGATTCCAATTACCGGGTAATCTCCTATCAATCTGCTCTTTGCCATTTTTTCTTCCTCCATCTTTTACTATATTCCCATTGTATCCTTGTAAACACTTGATTTCATGTGATATAATTTCAAAAAACAGTACAATATTCACCTTTCGGAGGTCCTATGCATTATTTAGATTATAATGAAAAAAAGCAACATGGAACCAGTGATTTTCCCCTGGAGTATTACTACGTAGATCAATATCATCCCCGCTATCATATGCCCTTTCACTGGCATAAAGAAACAGAACTTCTCCATGTACAAAGCGGACATATCCGCCTTTCTCTGGACGGTCAAAATCATCTGGCAGGTCCCGGAGATCTGATTTATATTTCCGACGGCGTTATACATGGCGGAGAACCTTCGGATTGCACCTATGAATGTCTGGTTTTTGACCCCAAATTTCTGCTGATGCAAACGCCTGCAATACGAAAGTACTTGAGACAGATTGAAAAAAATCAGATTGTCATCCGGCAGCATTTTGATGATTCTTTTCCTGAGCTTTGGGAACTCTCCGAAAAACTTTTTTCTTTTCTCCGCACCGGAAATCCAGGCTGGGAGCTTTCCGCGCTTGGCAGCCTGCTGGAGCTTTACGGCATACTGTTTCGAAAAGAATACTATCAGTTCTCTGATACCGGTTATGTGGAACATAGCAGAATTCAAAATCTGAAACCCGTGTTAGAGTACATAGATGCCCATTACAATGCATCTGTCACTCTGGAGGATTTATCCAGACTTGCCGGAATGTCTCCCAAATATTTCTGCCGTTTTTTTCATGCTGTCATTCATCGTACACCCATAGATTATCTGAACTATTATCGCATCGAACGAGCCTGTTATCTTATGGATACAGAATCCCTGTCCGTTACGGAAACAGCTTACCGATGCGGCTTTAATGACAGCGGGTATTTCGTCCGGTGTTTTAAAAAATATAAAGATATTACGCCAAAG
>CAMKHH010000083.1 GCA_946412445.1 uncultured Eubacterium sp. | reverse complement strand
AAAACTCATTCTGTCCAGACGCTTATTGATAATAATCATCAATATGGTACGTACCACGGCGCTGGCAATCCAGTACAGACCCAGACCGGAAGGCAATGTAAAACAGAACCACGCAGAAAAAATGGGCATGATCATATTCATCATCTTCATGGAAGATGCCATGCTGTTCTCACTGCCCCTGTTCTCCGGCTGAGGCATCAGCTTCACACTGATCAGCTGCGTCACAGCCGCCAGTACCGGGATTAACACCGCTCCGATCAGCAATCCCCAGGCCTGCATGGGATAAGCGTTGGCGATGATATGCTGAGGAGAATTGGCAATATTCAAACCAAGGAAATTATTATAGATATCCAAAAGCCCCTTGGTGGTGTCATTGCTCAGAATTAACTGCCCCGAATAAGTAAGTTCGGCCAGATTATAGTGTTCCGACACTAATGCCATATCACTGCTGGACAATTTGTTCAGTACATCAATAAGACTGTTAATGCTGTTTTCCCCCGTATCCAGTATGTTCCTGCCATACATGGACATGGTGTTCTTGATGGTGCTTACTTCCGAACTTTTCAAGAATTCCGCGGCATCCGTGGTCATAATCCGATCTGCCAGGACCCGGAAGGTATTGCCAATTTTACTTACATAGGCAGGAATCGCATAGATCACCCGGTATAGAGCCAGCAGAATGGGCATCTGAATCAAAAGCTGAACACAGCTTCCCGAGGCGGACACGCCGTATTTGGCGTAAACAGCCTGGATCTCCTGATTCTGAGCCATCATGGTCTCATTGTCCTTCTTATTCTTATACTTTTCCTGTATAGCCTGAATCTCCGGCTGCATCTTGTTGGACAGCTTGGAAAATTTCTGCTGTTTGATGGTCAAAGGCAGCATAAGCAGATTAACCACCACCGTAAAAAGAATAATGGCAAGTCCGATATTGGGGAGACCAATCAAGTCGATAACTGTGAAAATACCTTCCATGATCATGCCCAGCAGCCTGGCCACCCATCCGATAATAAAGGTATCGTCCTTGGTTAATAAAATTGCATTCATTCTTTACACCTTTCCTATCACCGCGGGAAATTCCGCGGCATCGCATCGGATAACGGCTGTCAGGGCACAGGGTCAAAGCCCCCCTTTGAAAAAGGATTGCAGCGCAGAATCCTCCAGACTGCCAAAAGGGATCCCTTGAAAGCGCCGTATTTCTGAACCGCCTCAAGTCCATATTGGGAACAGGTAGGAATATAAGGACATTTGGTGCGCTTCATAGGGGATATATATTTCTGATAAAACCGTATCAATGCAATTATAATCTTTTTCATCATACTCAATTTCAATCAAAATAAAAACATACCTTAACCAGCTTATGAAGTTTCGCCAAATGCAGCAAAGCGCTTTCCACTTCATAGTAACTTACAGAAGCTGCAGCCGGTCGCGCGACGATTACCATATCCAAACCACTATTGAATATGTTTTCATGTAATCGGTAACTCTCTCTTACCAGCCTTGTAACGCGGTGCCTTACAACGCTGTTTCCAACTTTTTTACTGACGCTGATTCCAACCCGGTTCCTATCCGTGCCATTTTCCTTAACATACATGATCAGATATTTATTCGCATAAGATTTACCGTTTCTATATACAAATTGGAACTGCGTATTCTTTTTCAGCGATTCTGAAAATCTCATAACCTGTTCTCCCCATGATATATAAATGGCCGCAGGGGCCGTTTTACCGGGAAGAATATCCAGGTTTGCATAGAAAAAAAGGTCACATTGCTGTGACCTATGCCGATAACCTCTTTCTTCCCTTTGCACGTCTCGCAGCCAGAACTTTTCTTCCGCCGGGAGTGCTCATCCTGGCCCTGAAACCATGAACCTTGGACCTGGATCTCTTTTTAGGCTGATATGTCATCTTCATGAAAATGCACCTCCTTCTCTGACCTTAATCTATGATAAGGCATTGATGATTCCTATGGAAAATAGCATATTGATTGTAATGGAAAAGTCCCCGAATGTCAAGTAAATATAGGATTTTTTTAAATTATTTTTCCAAACCAAAACCCATAAAAAATTTTTTTCAGAGTTATCCACAGCTATATACACAGCTTTTTATAAACAGAAAGTTATCCACAAGTTGTTGATAATTTGTGGATAACTGTTTTTGCCAATCACTATATCTTGTTTTTAACAAAAAATATTTTATCTATATGCTGTATATATGCCGCATTTTTGGTATGTGTAAAAGGCCCAACTTATACACCATATTGTCCACATATGAAATTTCCCGCACCACTTATACCCCGACTTATCAACAGCATGTGGATAACTTTATTCCAGCCCTGTTCAAAACTAACATTTGAAATATTTCCGACTTTATATTAATATAGGGTTAGGAATGTTGCGGGAGGGGCAAAAGAAAATGGACAATATCAGGGAAAAATGGGAAGAAATAAAGGAAATTGTCAAAAGGGAATACAATCTGTCGGGCATTTCCTTCTCCACCTGGGTAGAGCCCCTGAAACTATTTAAGATTGAGGAGGACGTGGTGTATATCATCATCCCTTCTGACCAGGCCCAGGCCCTGAGTTATATTACCAGCAAATACAAAAGTTTCTTCCAGGTAACCATCTCTGAGATGTATGACCATATCTATGAGGTGGATTTCATTCTGGAATCGGACATCCCCTCGGAGGATTCCCTGGAAGATGACTCTTCTTATTATATGGAAACGGGAAACGGCAACGCCACCCTGAACCCAAAGTACAGATTTGATACCTTCGTGGTGGGCAGCAACAACAAATTTGCCCATTCTGCTTCCCTGGCGGTGGCGGAATCCCCCGGCAATACCTACAATCCCCTGTATCTCTATGGGGGAGCCGGACTGGGTAAAACCCACCTGATGCATTCCATCGGGCATTTCATCCTGGGCCAGAACCCCAATACAAAAGTGCTCTATGTGACAAGCGAAGAATTTACCAACGAAGTGATCGAGTCCATCCGTAACGGTAATGCAGCCGTCATGACCAGACTTCGGGAAAAGTACCGCACCGTCGACGTGCTGATGGTAGACGATGTGCAGTTTATCATAGGAAAGGAAAGTACCCAGGAGGAATTCTTCCACACTTTCAATGTACTGCATTCCGCCGGAAAACAGATCATCCTCTCCTCGGACAAGCCTCCCAAGGAGATGGAAACTCTGGAAGAACGCTTCCGCTCCCGTTTCGAATGGGGACTGATCGCTGATATACAGCCCCCCGACTACGAGACCCGGGTAGCCATCCTGCGGAAGAATGCGGAGATAAGCCACCGGCAGATTGATGAGGAGATCCTCAATTACATTGCCACCAATATAAAATCCAATATCCGGGAACTGGAAGGTGCTTTCAACAAGATTATCGCTTATGCCAAATCCAATAAGGTGGAAATCACCCAGGCCGCGGCGGAAGAAGCCTTAAAGGATGTTATTTACCCCAACAAGTCCAGGGACATTACCCCCTCACTGATCATTAACACAGTGGCGGAATACTTTAATGTAAAGCCCGAGGATGTGATCTCCAAAAAAAGGAATTCGGAATTTGTTCTGCCCAGGCAGGTTGCCATGTACCTCTGCCACACCCTCACCGACTCCTCTTACGCATTGATCGGCAAGGCCCTTGGTAAAAAAGATCACACCACCGTCCTGCACGGCTGCAACAAGATTGAGGAAGAACTGAAAAGCAATGAAGAGCTCCAGAACAAAATTGATATCCTAACAAAGAAAATAAGCCCCAACTAATCCACAGGGTATTGTGTATTGTCCGGGGAAAAAAGGAAAAGCCTGTTGATAACAAAAATTGCCCTGAAAAGGCTTTTTAAGGCGGATGTGAATAAGTCTTAACTTATCCAGAACAAAAAGTTGAATTATTCACCAGATATCCATTCCCTTTTTCCCAGAAAAATAGTATAATAGAAACAGTTTTGCACATATCAACATCCATTAAGAAGGATATTATGAAAACAAGTAATATTATATATGCCTTGCGCAGGCGCCTGGAAAGGTTTTTGCGTTGTGCACGGGAAAGGAGTTCATAACTTATGAAACTGATTTGTTCCAAATCCAGTCTGCTTGGCGGTGTACAGATTGTATCCAAGGCAGTTCCCAACAAAACCACCATGTCGATTCTGGAATGTATTCTGATAGATGCTACCAAGGGGGTGATCACCCTCACGGCCAACGATATGGAACTGGGTATAGAAACCACCATTGAGGGTGAGATTGCGGAGAGAGGCATCATTGCTTTGGACGCCAAGATATTTGGAGATATTGTGCGTAAGCTGCCGGATAACGATATCACCATACAGACGGATGAAAACTATAAAACCACTATTACCTGCGAGAAGGCAAAGTTCAATATCATGGGAAAATTCGGAGAAGATTTCTCTTACCTTCCTGTGGTGGAAAGGGAGGAGAGTATTTCCGTATCCCAGTTTACCCTGAAGGAAGTGGTGCGTCAGACTATCTTTTCTATATCTGATAATGACAACAATAAATTAATGAACGGAGAACTTTTTGACATTAAGGGTAGCGAATTGAAAGTGGTGTCCCTGGACGGGCACCGAATCTCCATCCGTAAGATTCAGCTGAAAGAGGAATACGGACAGCGGAAAGTCGTGGTACCGGGCAAGACTCTCAACGAAATCAGCAAGATCCTTTCCGGTGACACGGACAAGTATGTGAGCATTTTCATTACTCCCAAACATATTATTTTTGAGTTTGACAATACCACGGTGGTATCTCGCCTGATAGAGGGCGAATATTTCAGGATCGAGCAGATGCTGTCCAGTGAATGGGAGACCAAGGTGAGGGTCAACAAGCGAGAACTGCTCAGTTGTATTGACCGCGCTACTTTGTTGGTGAAGGAGGGGGACAAAAAGCCCATTATCATCAATATCACCGACGGCGGTATGGAACTGAAGATCAATTCCGCCCTTGGCAGCATGGACGAAGAGATTGATATAACCAAAGAGGGCAGAGATCTGATGATCGGGTTTAATCCCAAATTCCTCATCGACGCCCTGCGGGTGATCGACGAGGAACAGATTGACTTGTACATGGTGAATCCCAAGGCACCCTGTCTGATCAAGGATGAAGGAGAAAACTATATCTACCTGATCCTGCCGGTGAATTTCACCACAGTTAATTGATGGAAAGCTGAGGGAATCAGGTATGTTGGAACTGAAAATAAAAGATGATTTTATCAAGCTGGGACAGGCCATGAAGCTGGCTGACCTGGTGGACTCCGGTGTGGATGCGAAGCTGGTGATCCAGGATGGGCAGGTGTCTGTAAACGGCGAAACGGAATATCAGAGAGGCAAAAAACTCCGGGACGGGGATATATTTGAATTTTACGGGACACAGGTGAAGGTAGTGTCCCGGGAAGCGTAAAGGCAATAGAGCAGGTTATGATAATAAAATCACTGGAACTTCAGGATTATCGCAATTATGACACTCTTAACCTGGCGTTTGACAGGGGGACCAATATCCTCTACGGTGACAATGCTCAGGGCAAGACCAATATTCTGGAAGCAATCTATGTATCGGCTACCACCAAGTCACATAAGGGGAGCAAGGACAGGGATATTGTTAATTTTCACAAAGAGGAAGCCCATATCCGCACTTTTCTGGAGAAGGAAGGGGTGGAAACCCGGGTGGACATGCATCTGAGAAAAAGCAAATCCAAGGGAATTGCCATTGACGGCCAGAAAATCAAGAAAGCGGCGGATCTGCTGGGGATTTGTAATGTGGTCTTTTTTTCCCCGGAGGATCTGGGCATTATCAAAGACGGCCCGGCGGAACGCAGAAGGTTTGTGGATATGGAGTTGTGCCAGTTGGACAGCTTCTACCTGTACAATCTGAACCATTACAACAAGATCGTAAATCAGCGTAATAAACTCTTAAAAGATCTGTACTT
>CAMKHH010000082.1 GCA_946412445.1 uncultured Eubacterium sp. | reverse complement strand
AAGAAGCAGCATGCGGTCTTTGTAAAGGCTGTGGATGACTTAAGAGAGATGCTGGAAGAAGAGGAAGGTCCTACGGAAGCATTCGTGGAAGCTGTCAGGAAAAATGTGGTGGACTGGCTCCTGCGGCATATCCAGATATGGGACAAACAGGTAGCTGAGTATATAAAAGAAGCTTAAAGAACATAAAACACTTCAAGCAAAAAAGAGCGGCTCATCACCGCTCTTTTTTGTTTGAAAGCTACATCTTCATGCTTCAAAATATTTTTCGTATGTCATTAAACATAACAAAGACCATCAATGCCATCAGAAGCATCAGTCCTGCAAAATTCACCATGCCCTCCACTTCTTGTTTGATTGCCTTCCCTCTGATTGCCTCAATGATGAGAAAGACCATTCTTCCACCATCCAGAGCAGGGAACGGAACCAGATTCATCACGCCCAGATTCGCAGAGAGCAGGATTGTAAAGTTCAGAAGATTCAATAATACATAAAACCCTCCATCCGCCTTTGAGGTTTCTATTGTTTTTCCGATTTCATTCACGACTCCGACCGGACCGCTTAAGTCATTCACTGTAAATTTTCCGGTAATCAACATACCAAGACTTTTGATTGTAGTTTTCACCCAGTAGCCGATTTCACGGACACTGTATTTCAGCACACCCAGCGGCGACTGCTTTTCCCTCGCCATGTTAAACCCAAAGCCCAGCTCGGCATTTTTGGACATTTTAGGCGTCACCTCTGTATCATGAATACGTTCCCCATGCTGATAAGTTATTTTTACATCTGTACCGTCAAGAGGATGTGCGTTAAAATACTGCTCCAGCTCCTTATTGCTGTTGATTACGGTGCCGTCCACTTCCAGTATAATATCCCCCACCTGCAGACCGGCCTTTGCCAGCGGATATCCGGGCATCAGGGTCGCAACCTCAGCCTTCCCTTCTACATCGGGGTAATAGGTATATCCCAGCATATACTTCTCTGTTGCATATGGTACATAAGTAATATCCTGCTTTTTTCCATCCCTCTTATAGGTAAGAGAAATCTCATCCGAAGGTATTCCATCCAGGCTTACCTCTGTATATAACTCCCTGCCCAAAGAGATGCGGCTGCCTTCGTATCTGGTAATCAAATCACCTTCCTGCAGACCGGCCTCGGCCGCCGGAGATCCTTCTTTTACAGAAGTTATGCGGGAAGGATCAGCTCCCACCAGACTGATAATAACAATTGATATAAAAAATGCCAGAAGTAAATTAAAGATTGGACCTGCCAGAATTACCGACATTCTGGCCCAGACCGATTTACTGTTGAAGGAAGCCTCACCGTCTTCTTCCCCATTCTCTCCCAGCATCATACAGGAACCACCAAATGGCAGCAATTTTAAAGAATATTTTGTTTCATTTCTGACTGTGGAAAATAATGTAGGACCCATTCCGACAGAAAATTCGGTCACCATAATATGATTTGCCTTAGCCAGAAGGAAATGCCCCATTTCATGTACAATTACAACTAGGCTAAATATTAATATAGCGATAATAATGTTCAAATATGCCACCTGCTTTCAATCCAATCATAAGTCCCCGCCTCTGTTTCGAGTATCTGTTCTATATTCGGATTTTTGACGACCTTATGCTGCCGCATAGCCCCCTCAATCACCCTATAGATATCCAAAAAACTGATTTCGTGATTTAGAAACTTTGATACCGCCCGCTCATTGGCCGCATTGAATACTGTCGGCATGGAATCCCCTACTCTTGCCGCATCCAGTGCCATCTTAAGCCCTTTAAAAGTTTCCATATCCGGTTCTTCAAATGTAATTTGAGTCAGAGAACGAAAATCCAACCGCTCTCCCGCCAGATATCGCCGTCCGGGATAGTATAAAGCATACTGAATTGGAAGCTTCATATCCGGTGTCCCCAACTGCGCCATAACAGCCCCGTCTTTAAATTCTACCATCGAATGTATAATGCTCTCAGGCTGAACCACCACCTGTATATGTTCCAGATCCACGTCAAACAGCCATCTGGCTTCCATAACCTCCAGGCCTTTATTCACCAGGGTAGCAGAATCAATAGTAATTTTATGTCCCATAGACCAGTTCGGATGCTTCAGCGCATCCTCTACTGTAACCTCTTCCAGTTCTTTCACCGTCTTTCCACGGAATGGTCCTCCAGAGGCGGTAATCAGCAGCTTCTCCACCGCTTTTCTTTCTTCTCCTCCAAGGCACTGGAAGATAGCGCTGTGTTCGCTGTCTACAGGCAATATCTGAACACGATGTTTTTTAGCCAGAGGAATGATGATATGGCCTGCCGTAACCAGTGTCTCTTTATTCGCTAAAGCAATATCCTTTCCCTGCCTGATTGCCTCAATTGTGGGCAGGATACCAATCATCCCCACAATTGCAGTTACCAGAAGTTCCATATCGGCCATAGCTGCCAGTTCCATCATGCCCCCCATACCGCTCACCACTTTTGTATTCGTATCAGCAATCCGGGTTTTTAAGATTTTTGCCTGCTCTTCATCCCAGACAGCCGCAAGTTTCGGAGAAAACTCTCTCACCTGCTCTTCCAGCTTTCTGATATTGTTTCCCGCACTGACGCCAAGCACCTGAATATCTCCGTTCGACCGTACCACATCCAGTGTCTGTGTTCCTATGGATCCGGTGGACCCTAATATTGCAATTTTCTTCATCTATTATTCTCCCGAACTCTGCTTTCTATCCAATTTATATAAGAAAAACAGAAAGATAATATATTACGGGAGCCGTAAAGATAACGCTGTCAAAGCGATCCAGTATTCCCCCATGACCTGGAATTAGCTTTCCGTAATCCTTAATTTCCATGTTTCTTTTGATTGCAGATGCAGCCAGATCACCTACCATGGAAATCAAGGCACCTGCCCCACATATCACCGCATACTGATAAGACAGACCATGGGTAGCCAGCTGGAACAGGAATCCCAGCAACGCAGCTCCGGCAATTCCTCCTACAGCACCCTCCACCGATTTCTTCGGGCTTAAAACCGGTGCCATCTTATGCTTTCCACAAAGCATACCCACACAGTATGCGCAGGTATCCGCACCCCAGGAGCACAGAAAGATCAGCCACACATGATATTTTCCGCCAATCAGCATTCTCGTCTGATAGATATAGGAAAGCATGACACCCACATACACAATTGAAAAAAAAGCCGTCATAACCTGACCTGCATAATACTTGGGATAGGTGAATACATAGACAAACATGATAATCAAAAGAGACAGGATCAGCATCATCTCAGAGAGTCCCGAATCGAATCCGCGCAGATTGATTATGCTCTTATCGGATATGATAATTCCCAGATAATATAGAGCGATTCCAACCATACTTGCAGCAGTCAGGCTGTTCCATCTGCCTTCCTGAACCTTCATGGCCTTTAAAAGCTCTCCGGCTCCAATCAGTGAGACAATCAGCAGTGTTCCGAAAAGTACATACCCACCCGTCGCGATGGCTATAAAAGCCAGTAACACAAGTACAATTCCGCTCATCAGCCTTGTTTTGAACATGATGCTTCCCCCTTTACGCTGCCAAATCTCCTATCTCTGCTATTATATTGTTCAATAGCCTTGACCAATTCCTCTTTATGAAAATCCGGCCAGGGAACGTCTGTAAAATAAAACTCCGTGTAAGCCAGCTGCCATAATAAAAAATTAGACAACCGCTCTTCTCCGCTGGTTCTTATCATGAGATCCGGATCGGGAATCCCTGATGTATCCAGATAAGAAGAAAAAACCTCTTCTGTAATATCCTCTTCCCTTAAGCTCCGGCACTTTACATCTTCAGCCATCCTTACAGCTGCTCTTAGAATCTCATCCCGGCTCCCATAGTTAAGCGCAATTTGAAAATGCAGCTTATCATAGCCTTTGGAATAGTCCTCCAATACCTGAATACTTTCCCGAATGTCTTCGTCAAAAGCATTTGTATCCCCGAGGATTCTCACACGCATCTCATTTTCTCTGGAACTTTTGATGCAACGCTTCAGATAACGCCGGAATAATTTCATCAAACCATTAATTTCATCTTTGGAGCGCTTCCAGTTTTCCGTGGAGAATGCGTAAACAGTTAAATATTTAATTCCAAGATCTCTGGCTATATAGCAGATCTTTTCCAGATTATCGCAGCCTACCATATGTCCATAAGTTCTGGGCATATTTCTGGATTTTGCCCACCGTCCGTTGCCGTCCAGAATAATTGCCACATGATTTGGCACATTCATATATTATACTCCTTCAAGAGCGCCTGTAAAAAAACAATAGAAAGAAATACAATAGATATCTGTATTTCTTTCTATCCCCGCCCTGTTTTTACACTGTTAAAACTTCTTTGGATTTTTCTTCAATAGTCTCGTCAATTTTCCTGATGAATTTATCTGTCATCTTCTGTGTCTTATCTTCTAACTCTTTGATTTCGTCTTCAGACACATCCTCTTTGGAAAGTTTTTTATATGAGTCATTGGCATCGCGGCGGATATTGCGGATTGCAATCTTTGCGGCTTCGCCCTTTTTCTTAACATCTTTAACCAGCTCTTTTCTTCTCTCCTCAGTCAGCTCCGGAAATGCCAGCCTGATTACCTTCCCGTCTGTATTCGGATTAATCCCCAGGTCAGACACCTGAATTGCTTTACAGATATCTTTTACAATAGAAGCTTCCCATGGCTGGATCTGAATCATCCGAGGTTCCGGAACAGAGACATTGGCAACCTGCTGCAGCGGTGTGGGTGTTCCATAATAATCTATTGTAATACGGTCTAATACGTGGGGATTGGCACGTCCGGCACGGATTGTTCCAAGTTCACTTTCCAGGCTTTTTATTGTCTTCTCCATCTTTGACTGATATGCTTCAATTCTTTCATCCATAACGATTATCACCCTCCTGTTTTATTTTGTTATACGGTTACCTTTGTACCATTATTGATTCCATGTGCTGCATGAACAATTCCATCCCTTTCATTCAGGCTGAACACCTGCATGGGCATCTTGTTCTCCATACACATAATAGAGGCTGTCATATCCACGACTCCCAGTTTTCGGTCAATCACTTCCTGGATTGATATTTTGTCATACTTCTTTGCATCCGGATTATCTTTGGGATCACTGTCATATACACCGTCCACCGCCTTGGCCAGCAGAATGGTATCCGCCTCAATTTCTATGGCTCGCAATACGGTCGCCGTATCTGTTGAAAAATACGGATGGCCGGTTCCGCCCGCAAAAAAGACAACCATATTATGATCGAAGTACTTACTCACCCTGTCTTTTGAAAAGGACTTTGTAAATTCCCCGCATTGGAAGGGTGTGAGTACAGATGTCATCATCCCCTGTGAGCGAAAGATCTCAGATACATAGATACAGTTCATGACAGTTGCCAGCATTCCAATCTGATCGGCCTTGGTCCGGTCAATGGATTCGCTGCTTCTCCCTCTCCAGAAGTTGCCTCCTCCAATGACGATTCCTACTTTAATTCCTTCTTCTACAAGTGTCTTAACCTGCTTTGCGACCGCAATCACCGTCGGTTCATCAAACCCTGTTTTTTTAGCTCCCGCAAGCGCTTCGCCACTCAGCTTTAGCAATACTCTTTTCATCAGGTATTATTCCTCATTCCTTATGTTTTCACCTATAATCCCGGATGCAGCGGTTTTTGGCCGCACGTTCCTTATCTACAGGGATTATAGCACATCCCTTATCATCTGTCTATAATCAAGGAAGGTAAATCCCAGTCTTTCATACAGTCCGATAACCCCCGGATTCTCCATGCTCACTTCCAGGCGAAACCTTTTTGCATATGAATATGTTTCAAACATCCAGTGAAAAAACTGTGTCGCATAGCCTTTTTTACGAGCCTCCTCTTTCAGATAAACTTCCTCAAGCATAACAGTTTTTCCACCCACCTCGCATGCATAAAATTCTGTTATATA
>CAMKHH010000081.1 GCA_946412445.1 uncultured Eubacterium sp. | reverse complement strand
GAAATAAGGAATATCAGATTATGGAATTGTTGATGCGTAATCCAAAACAATATATTTCTGCCGACAGGCTGATAGACCGAATCTGGGGCTATGATACAGAATCTGAAACAAATGTCGTCTGGGTCAATATTTCAAGCTTAAGAAAGAGACTGGTACATCTGAAAGCACCGCTGCAGATAAAAAGCATACGTGGAATCGGCTACAGGATAGAATCAGCCGGAACTATATCTTAAACCCCCAGAAATTTATGGCTGCAAAGATAGATACCGCCAAGAAGTATGGCAGTATCTTGTAACCCCGAGGGTGTAAGATTGCAGTATTCTCCCATTCTATTGTGAATATTCATATGAATATCCTGCGCTTTATCCGGAAAATTCATGGTAAAGGAACTGTTTATCACGATAATTTCAGGATTAAAGGTGGTCAGCAGGTTGCTGATTGCCACAGACATATATTTAATGAATAAGTCCATCGTCTGCAGAGCATCGACATCTTTTTTTCGGTAGAGATGTGTGAAATGTTCGGGGGTGATTTTACAGCCCTTTGCAGCGGATAATTCCTTCAAAAGAGCTCGTTCAGAGCCATATTGCTCCAGACATCCCAGATTACCGCAGGGACATGGCCGGCCATCTATGGAAATGATGGTATGTCCGAATTCACCGGCGTAGCCATCTTGTCCGGTTATCAGCTGATTATTCATAATGATTCCGACACCGATACCGTCATGTACGCTGATGGACAGCATATTTTTTGCATGAAACGAATAGGCCCATTCCCCCAACACGGAGAGGTTTGCCTCATTTTCCACAAGGACGGGAATCCGGAAATGCTTTTCCAGGATACCTGAAAAATCCAGATCCTGGTAAGGTGAATACGGAACAAATACCGGATGGTTTTTATGCACGACGCCATGAATGCCGATGCATATTCCGACCAGCCCATAGACAGAGGAGGGGAGGGAATCCCGCATCTCTTCAATCATGTGCATCAGGGATAGTATAATGGAACTTTGATCGTAGTGATTTTCCACCTGCTTTACCGCACAGTTTTCCCCCATGAGGTTGGCTGAAAATAAAGTTATATAATCTGCGGAGAGATCAACGGAGATACTAAAAGCGCAGCTTTTATTCAACGCAAGAAGGATCGGTTTACGACCGCGTTTTGTGTCATCGCTTCCAATTTCCAATACAAACTTTCTGTCCAGCAGTAATTGTACAATTGTAGAGACTGTGGCTTTGGTAAGACCGAGTTTCTGGGCAATGGAGGCGCGGGATACGGGGGCGTCCGCCATAATGCTCCGCAGAACAAGTTGTGTATTCATATCCCGAATCAATTCTTTGCTGCCAGTAATCATAAAAGTCCTCCTGTAGCCATGGTTTATGTTACTGTTCACTCCGTTCACAGTAACTAGTTTATTTCTTATAGATAAACTGAAATAAAAACATGTTGATTTTTTTATTTACATGCGTTATCATAAGTATAACATAATTAGTTTAGTAAGTAAACTAATTGTTAAACACAGGTTACAGTTCAGCCATTGAGAAAGGAGTTGTATGACATGCAGATTAAAAAGGTGACGGATCCGGCATTTCGGAAGTATGGGAGAATTCTTTCGATTGAAGTGCCGGACCTGTTAGAGCGTCTGAGCAAAACACCTTTGCCGCAGGACGTAGTGTATGTACCAGGAGATGAGAGCCTGGAGGATAGTGCGGAAGCACGGATGATACAGGACAGCATTTATGGAGGCATGCCTGTTCAGATTGGTTATTGCAACGGAAGTAATCATAAGTTGAATGCAGTGGAGTATCACAGAGACAGTGAAGTGAATATTCCTGTACAGGGATGTGTTCTGATTTTAGGTTCAGAACAGGATATTGAGGAAGATTATTCTTATGATACTTCCAGGATGGAGGCTTTTGAGATTCCAGCCAAAACGGTAGTCGAAATATACGGTACAACCCTGCATTATGCACCCTGTAACCTGTCGGAAGAAGGATTTCAGGTATCTGTGATTCTGCCCCGGGGAACGAATACGGATAAACCCGTGCTTTCCGGAACTTTTCCGGAGGACCGTCTGATGACAGCCAGAAATAAGTGGCTGATTGCCCATGAAGAAAGCGGCCTTGGAGATGAGGGGGCATTTGTAGGATTAAAGGGTGAGAACCTGACTGTCTGATCGTGTGGATTTAAAGAATATGAAGGAGGATTTATATTATGACCAATATGCCTAAAGTTAAAATTGGTATTGTAGCAGTAAGCAGGGATTGCTTCCCGGAAAGTTTGTCTGTGAACAGAAGAAAGGCTCTCGTGGAGGCTTATAAAGCAAAATATGATGCGGCGGATATCTATGAATGTCCGGTATGTATCGTTGAGAGCGAGATACATATGGTACAAGCTCTGGAAGATGTGAAGACGAATGGATGTAATGCGTTGGTCGTTTATCTCGGAAACTTCGGACCGGAGATTTCAGAAACATTACTTGCGAAACATTTTGATGGACCGTCTATGTTTGTCGCGGCAGCAGAAGAAACCGGGGATAACCTGATTCAAGGACGCGGCGATGCATACTGTGGTATGTTAAATGCAAGCTACAACTTGAAGTTACGTAATATCAAGGCATACATTCCGGAGTATCCGGTTGGAACGGCAGAGGAATGTGCTTCTATGATTCATGAGTTCGTGCCAATTGCCCGCGCAGTCGTTGGATTGAAAAGCCTGAAAATCATCAGCTTTGGTCCCCGTCCTTTAAATTTCCTGGCATGCAATGCTCCTATTAAGCAGCTTTACAATCTGGGTGTGGAGATTGAAGAAAACTCAGAACTGGATTTATATGAAGCATTTAATAAACATGCAGGCGACCCGAGAATTCCGGAAGTCGTAAAAGATATGGAAGCTGAGCTTGGTAAAGGAAACAAGAAACCGGAGATTCTCGCCAAGCTGGCACAATATGAAATCACACTGCTGGATTGGGTTGAGCAGCATAGGGGATATAGAGAATATGTGGCAATTGCCGGAAAATGCTGGCCGGCATTCCAGACTCAGTTCGGTTTCGTACCCTGCTATGTGAACAGTCGCCTGACCGGCAGAGGAATTCCTGTATCCTGTGAAGTTGATATCTATGGCGCACTAAGTGAGTTCATCGGAACCTGCGTATCCGACGATGTGGTAACCTTGCTGGATATTAACAATACGGTTCCTGCGGATATGTTTAAAGAAAGCATTGAGGGCAAGTTCCCCTACACACAGAAAGATACCTTTATGGGCTTCCATTGCGGAAATACCTGCTCCAGTAAATTGACCTCCTGTAATATGAAATACCAGCTGATTATGGCAAGGAGCCTTCCGGAAGAGGTAACACAAGGTACACTGGAGGGGGATATTATTCCAGGAGATATCACGTTCTATCGTCTGCAAAGTACTGCCGACAGCAAGCTTCGTGCTTATATTGCACAAGGAGAAGTACTTCCGGTGGCTACAAAATCTTTTGGAGGAATTGGAATTTTTGCAATTCCGGAGATGGGCAGATTTTACCGCCATGTATTAATTGAAGGCAACTACCCACATCATGGTGCTGTTGCATTTGGTAATTTTGGAAAAGCATTGTTTGAAGTATTCAAATTCATCGGTGTTGAGGTGGATGAAATTGGTTATAACCAGCCGGCAGGCGTTCGTTATCCTACCGAAAATCCGTTTGCATAAGCGTGGAGGTGGAATGTTTTCCGTATAAGGAGGAATTATGTATTATATAGGGATAGATCTGGGCACATCGGCTGTAAAACTGCTTTTGATGGAGGCCGGCGGTGAGATTAAAAAGATCGTATCAAAGGAATATCCGCTATTTTTCCCCCATCCGGGATGGTCTGAGCAAAAGCCGGAGGATTGGTGGAAGGCAGTTATGGAGGGCTTAAGGGAACTGACTGATAATTTTGATAAATCCTTGATTGGAGGCATCAGCTTTGGAGGACAGATGCACGGTCTGGTAACGCTGGATCAGGAGGATCAGGTGATTCGTCCTGCAATTCTCTGGAATGACGGAAGAACGCAGAAGCAGACCGATTATCTGAATCAGGTGATTGGAAAGGATAAATTATCGCAATATACGGCGAATATCGCTTTTGCCGGATTTACCGCTCCCAAGCTTCTATGGATGAAGGAAGAAGAGCCGGAAAACTTCGACAGAATTGAAAAAATCATGCTTCCAAAGGACTATATCGCTTACAAGCTTTCCGGGGTGCACTGCACGGATTATTCGGATGCGTCCGGAATGCTGCTTCTGGATGTACAACATAAATGCTGGTCCAGAGAAATGATTGAAATCTGCAATATCAGAGAAGAGATGTTGCCTGAACTGTTCGAAAGCTATATGTCAGTGGGAAATATCAAAGGAGAGATTGCAGAAGAACTCGGGTTCCCTGAGACAGTCAGGATTGTGGCAGGAGCAGGTGATAACGCCGCTGCTGCGGTCGGAACAGGAACCGTAGGTGATGGGAAATGCAATATTTCCCTTGGAACCAGTGGAACGATCTTTATTTCCAGCAGAAAATTCGGAGTAGATGCGTTCAACGGCCTGCATTCTTTCGACCACGCAGATGGATATTATCACCTGATGGGATGTATGCTCAGCGCGGCGTCCTGCAATAAATGGTGGATGGATGAAATTATAGGAACCGATGACTATGCAGGTGAGCAAAAACAAATCCGTGCGTTGGGAGAAAATCATGTGTTTTTCCTGCCGTATCTGATGGGAGAGCGCTCCCCGCATAATAACCCGAATGCAAGAGGAACGTTTATCGGTATGACCATGGATACCACCAGAGCTGATATGACCCAGGCTGTTCTGGAAGGTGTGGCTTTTGCCATCCGTGATTCTTTCGAAATAGCCAAGTCACTGGGGATTCACATGGAACGTACGAAAATCTGCGGCGGAGGTGCTAAAAGCCCGTTGTGGAAGAAAATAATTGCCAATGTTCTGGGAATCAAGGTGGATGTTATTGAATCTGAGGAAGGCCCCGGTTATGGTGGTGCCATGCTGGCCGCTGTAGCCTGTGGTGAATATGCTTCTGTGGAAGAAGCCGCAGATAAATTGGTAAAAGTAGTGGATACGATTGAGCCGGAGGCTGAGCTTGTGGAGAAATATAATAAGAGATACAAGCAGTTTGCCAAGATATATCCAACGCTCAAGGGACTGTTTGATGAAATTATGTAACAGTTCGGTCATGTGAACTTTTAAGACTTTATGACTTTGAAAAAAAAGCCCTGTCTTTTTTATCATGCGTAAGCATACACTGAAAAAGAGGGGGCATTTTTATGAAAAAAGGATTCTACAGGCAATATTTTTATAAGTTTACAAGGATGCCCTACGGCAGCATTTTTTTATTTCTGTTTCTGGGGGGTTTTCTTGGAGGGATTCTCTTTGCGAATGTGGCATGGAACATCCGTCCAAGCGCCATAACAGGATTAAACCTTTTAAGTGCCGGCACCTGGATAACTGTTGACGGAAGTGTAAAAGACTATTTGAAGTATCTTGCAGGTGTGCGAATGAAGGCACCTGTAATGCTGATGATTCTGGGACTTACCTCTTTTGGAATGGCCGCAGTCTATTTGGGTCTGCTCTGGTACGGCTTTCTGGGAGGTCTGCTATGTTCGGCAGCACTGCTTCAGTTGGGATTAAGAGGTATGCTGAAACTGTTCGGTTGTCTGCTTCTGCCTATGATTTTTTATGTTCCAACCATTGCACTCCTTTTAAATCAGGCTTTTATGATGTCTGAAAAAAGTTCCAGAAAAGAGGTTGAGAATCTGGGAGAATACGGAAGGTATCTGATGCTTTGCATCCTGATTCTGGCAGTTTTCGGGCTGGGTATCCTGGTAGAATGTTATGTAAATCCCCTGCTGATAGAGATGTGCAGAAAATTTTTTTAGAACAACATCTGGTAGACATAAAATATGCAATTTCGATATGTTGTTGTTTTC
>CAMKHH010000080.1 GCA_946412445.1 uncultured Eubacterium sp. | reverse complement strand
TTTATACACTGGCCTTTTTCTCATATATAAAAGGCATAAAAGGGCTTGAAAAACAGAGCATTTTTCCTTATCATATGATAAGAGCATGTAGTGCGCAGCAATCCGCAGTTATCAGGGAGCGGAATATGTACTGTGAAGGAAGTACAGGATGGAGGTTATAATGAGTAATGAAAAACCAGAGAGAACAGGTGGGATTATTGTGGCAGCAGGAGAGACATCGGCAGACAGTAAATCCAATCCGCTTCTTAAAATTGGTTCCATTACAGTAATCAAAAGAATCGTGTTGACATTTCAAAGAGCCGGAATCTCTCCGATCGTTATAGTCACAGGATATCGGGGAGAAGATATCGAATACCATTTATCGGATTATGGGGTTATTTTTCTTCGAAATGAGGAATATGAAAGGTCTCAGATGCTTGATTCTGCTAAAATCGGATTCAAGTATATAAAAGACAAGACAGATCAGGTAGTGTTTACGCCGGTCAATGTACCAATGGTCACACCAGATACAATTATTAAATTGATAACTTCCGGTGAACCGCTTATTGTACCTTCTTATCAGGGAAAAGCCGGGCATCCGCTCCTGATAGATAACCAATTACTGCCGGACATTTTATCTTATGGGGGCTCATATGGGCTGAGAGGTGCAGTGCAGAGGCTGGATGTGGAACGTAAGCTGATGGAAGTGGAAGATGAGGGTATCATCCTTGACATGGAAGACATGGACCGCCTGGATGATTTATTGAAGGAACACAATGAGAACATTTATCATCCTTTTTTGAGAATCAGTATAGAAAAGGAATCCTCGTTTTTTAATGCCAGAACCAAATTCTTACTGATGCTGATTAAAGAAACACATTCTGTCCGGGATGCCTGCAAGCACATAGGATTGTCATACAGTAAAGCCTGGTCCATGTTGAATACACTGGAAGAGGAGCTTGGAATTGCAGTGGTTACGCGTGTGCACGGGGGGAGCAATGGAGGAAATACCTATTTAACCCGGGAAGGACTGAAATTCCTGGAAAATTATATGGAATTTGAACAAAATGTACGAAAGTTTGCGGAGAATGAATTTAAAAGACTATTCTAATTGTATAAAAAGGATGGAAATACGAGTTCTTCTGTAAAAGAATTTGACGGGATTATAGCCTTAATCTACAATAAAAGTATCAATTATTGTGGGTTAAGGTTTTTGCTTTAAAATCAATAGAAAGGAAAATATGGAGAATGATAGGTAACTCTGTAAAGAAAAAGGATCATGATGCCAAAATCAGCGGTCAGGCATCCTACGTGGATGATATCGTGATGGAAGGTATGCTTTATGGAAAGATGCTGCGTTCCACCAAGGCAAGGGCGAGGATAAAAAATATTGTGCTTCCTAAAATTTCTGACGATTATTTTATTATTGACAAGGATGACGTTACAGGTGAGAACAAGATACATGTTGTGCTGGAGGATATGCCGGTATTCCCTGAGGATACCGTGGAATATATCGGTGATCCCATACTGATGGTGGCAGGTCCGGACAGGAAAGAAATTGCCAGAATATTAAGTGAAATTGTTGTAGATTACGAAGAACTGGAACCTGTATTCGATGTACAAAAGTCAGAGATTTCGTTCTTCCATCATAATTATGAAAAAGGGGATATGAATCACGCATTTGAAGAAGCTGACCGAATCATTACGGAAACTTTTGAAACCGGTCAGCAGGAGCAGGCATACCTGGAAACCAATGGGCTGATTGCGTATCCGCAGGATGGACGCATCGTCGTACGTGGTTCTATGCAATGTCCGTATTATGTGATTGGAGCCGTGTCAAAAGCACTGGGAGAGGGAAGAGAGGATATCAGGATTATTCAGGATGTGACCGGAGGTGCCTTTGGGGGTAAGGAGGATTACCCATCCATCCTGGCCTGTCAGGTTGCGGTGGCTGCAAAAAAGGCAGGAAGGCCTGTAAAGTATGTATTTGACAGAAGAGAGGATATGGAATTCACTTCAAAGCGTCACCCATCTGTCTGCACATATAAAGCCTCCGTAAAAGACGGAAAAGTCACAGGATTGGATATCCATGTTATCTATAATGCCGGTGCATATACTACATTGACAGATGTTGTGCTGCAGCGCGGACTTATCGGAGCCGCTGGTGTTTATAACATAGAGAATCTGAGGGTAACAGGAGATGGCATGAAGACGAATACTGTGCCAAATGGTGCGATGCGTGGCTTTGGCGCACCTCAGACTTTTTTTGCAATTGAAATGATGATGAATCATATTGCAAAATCGCTTCGCACGAATCCGCTGACATTTAAAAAGCAGCATCTGGTAAAGCAGGGGGATGAGACATCTACGAGAGGAAAATTCCATTTTCATGTACCGCTTCCGGAAATGATTGAACGGGCGGATCAGTTATCGGATTTCAGAAAAAAACATGAGCTCTATAAAAGCCAGACAGGCAGATTTCGAAAAGGAATCGGGATTTCCATGGTCTATCATGGCTGTGGATTTACGGGAAACGGAGAAAGGGATATCATCAAATCTGTTGCAAAATTACGTAAAAATTCTGACGATACCGTAGAATTGTTAATCAGTATTACCGATATGGGACAGGGAGCCAAGACTACATTTGCCAAGATAGCGGCAGATACTCTGGGCATTCCTCTTGACCAGGTGACATTCAATAACCCGGATACAGACCAGGTGCCGGATTCCGGTCCGACGGTTGCAAGCCGCTCCATCATGGTAGTTGGAGAATTAATAAAGCGTGCCTCGGAAAAATTAAAAGCACAGTGGAAACCAGGGGAAGAGCAGCTGATAGAAGAACATTATGTACATCCGGATTTCATGATTCCTTTTGATATTGAGACGTTTTGCGGGGATGCCTACCCGACTTATTCCTGGGCTGTGAATGTGATTGAAGTGGAAGTAGATACTCTTACAGCGGTCACGAAAGTTCTGGGGGCCTGGGGGGTATATGATGTGGGGACTCCTTTGGATTTAAATATCGTACACGGGCAGCTGCAAGGAGGATTCCTACAGTCCATCGGCTATGCCGCTATGGAGCAGATTGGTTACAACGAAAAGGGAGTTGTCAGGAACCACAGCTTCAGCGACTACATTATCCCAACTGCAATGGATGTTCCGAATCTGGTGACAGACCTTGTGGAAGTGCCTTATGCAGCAGGACCTTACGGCGCGAAGGGAGCAGGAGAACTGCCGAACGTTGCCCCTGCTCCTGCTTATATTGATGCTTTGGAAAATGCACTGCAAAACAAAATCCAGCATATTCCGTACACGCAGGAAGACATCATGACATATTTACAGGAGGTGGAAAACGGATGATCAATTTTATTTTGAATGATGAACAGGTTTCAAGTAAAGCAAATCAAAATGAACGTTTATTAGATGTACTCAGGGATGAATTCCACCTGACAGGTGCAAAATGTGGATGCAAAGAAGGCGAATGCGGCGCCTGTTCAGTGATTTTGGATGGAAAACTGGTAAATTCCTGTATGGTTGCGATGGGAAGTATTGAAGGAAGTATGGTAATGACAATTGAAGGGTATAGTAAAACCCGGCGCTTTCAGGTCCTTTCAGAGGCATATGCAGCAGTCAGTGCCGTGCAGTGTGGATTCTGCATTCCCGGAATGATGCTTGCTTCCGAATGTATTCTGGAGGAGAATCCCAGTCCTTCTGAAGAAGACATCCGCAGGGGGATTTCCGGAAATCTTTGCAGATGTACCGGTTACAATGCCATTGTAGAAGCCGTTGGTACCGCCGCAAAGGAGGGAAAAGGACTATGGTAAAAAGCTACTTTGCGAAATCATTGGAAGAGGCACTTGAAATCAGGGGAAGGGAATCGGTTATCCCATATGCGGGCGGTACGGATTTAATGATTGAAGCAGATGATCAGGCATCCTACCTGTTCCTGAATAAAGTACCGGAATTAAAAGAAATTAAAGCAGATGCTGAATATATACGCATCGGGGCCGCAAGTACCTATACAGAGATATTACAAAGTCAACTGATTCCTCAGATTTTAAAGGATGCAGTAATAGAGATCGCCGCTCCTGCAATAAGAAACCTTGGAACAGCGGGCGGTAATATCTGTAATGGTTCTGCAAAAGGGGACAGTGTCCTGGTCTTTTTTGCAGCCGACGCAAAATTACGGCTTGCCACCAGTAAAGGAGAGCGGATTCTTCCGATAAAGGATTTCTATCTGGGCAGAAAAAAACTGGCTTTGCAGAAGGATGAACTCCTGGTGGAAATATTGCTGAAAAAGACAGGATTGGATCATTATTACTACAAGAAGATTGGGGCCAGGAACGCATTGGCGATTTCAAGAGTGTCCTTTGCCGGACTTCTTGATATGAAAGACGGCAGGATCACAAACTGTGCAACGGCTTTTGGGGCCGTCAGCGATGTAGTAATCAGAAGACCGGATATCGATGAAATGCTGACAGGTAAGACAACTGATGAGGCAAAGACGGTGAAAGATGCCTATCTGAAAGCCTTCGATGAAGCTATCGTGCCTATTCGCGGCAGGGTATCCGCCGAATACAGAAAATCTGTCTGTATGAATTTATTAAGAGACTTTCTGGAAAGCAACGGAATTTAAAAAATTTTCTTAGTCATATGGTATAATGCGTAAACTCTCATTGACAAAATGATCAGCAGCAGTCGAAAGCTGCTTTCATATAAATGTATTGCAAAATTTTAGAGAGGTGAAAACACATCATGCAAAAGAATGCATCAACAGCAGAGAAACAAATGTCGGGCCTTGTATATAAGGTTTCTGACAAACCAAAAATCCTTACAGCAATTTTGCTGGGTTTCCAGAATATTTTGACCGCATTCAGCGGAATTGTTGCAGTCCCGCTGATTATAGCGGGCATTGCAGGACTTAATGTGGTGGATACAGCATACCTTGTATCTGCATCCTTACTTGCTTCCGGTATTGCTTCTATTATTCAATCCGGAGGGTTTGGTCCTAAAAAATTCAGGGTTGGAATCGGACTGCCTACAGTTATGGGCACAGACTTTGGATTTGTCCCACCTGCAAATACCATTATCAACACAATGGGAGGCGGCATGGCGGGATACTTTGGAGCTTCGATATTAGGAGCAGTTTTCGAATTTATTCTCAGCTTTTTTGTAAAACCGCTTATGAAGATATTTACTCCTGTTGTAACAGGTACTGTAATAACCCTTATGGGAATGTCTATGATGCCAATTGCATTTGACTGGATTGGCGGTGGAGTCGGAAATCCGGATTATGGAAATCCTACGTACATAGGTGTTGCTGCGATTGTATTTCTCGTCATACTTTTGTTAAACCGTTATGCAAAGGGTATGTTCAATACAGCCGCTGTTATGATTGGAATCATTGTTGGATACATCATCTGTATTCCGCTGGGACTAATTGATTTTTCACAGATTACTTCTGCAAAATGGGTTCAGCTGCCCGAAATTGCACGTTTTGGAATTGATTTTAATCCTAAATTTGTTGTTCCGTTCATTGCAGGGTATCTGGTTACCGTTATTGAGACCGTTGGGGTTATGGAAACTCTTGGGGAAGTTACGGGCACAAAACTGAGCGGTGATGATATTGTTGCCGGTGTAAGAGGAGATGCGGTGAGTTCCTTTGTCTGTCCCTTCGTGGGATCAGGCCCCGCACAGACATTTAGCCAAAATGTGGGATTGATTCCTTTGACCAAGTGTGCATCACAATTCGTTGCTATCGTTGCCGGTGCACTTCTTATTGTGATAAGCCTGTTCCCTAAAGTGTCGACCGTTGTATCCATTATGCCATCCTGCGTGCTTGGCGGTGCAGGTATCCTAATGTTCGGGACCGTTGCGATGTCAGGAATTAAGACATTGACCAAGGTCAAATTTACAAACCGTAATCTGTTGATTATGGCAAGCGCCATAGGAATTGGTCTGGGTGTAACCTTCAGACCGGATGTAGTTGCGAAACTACCCGGAATTTTAAGCAGCTTATTTGGTTCGGGAATTTCTGCAGGTACC
>CAMKHH010000079.1 GCA_946412445.1 uncultured Eubacterium sp. | reverse complement strand
TTCTATATCTATTATTTTCAGATTTAAATATATTTCCGTGTCTCCGTTTTTCTTTTCAACATGGACACCATAATCTTTTCCGTAGTATCCCTTTATCCGCGCGTTTACATTCTTAAGTCCGATTGTTTCCCATTCATCTTCATCAAATTCATCCTCCAAAGCATAGGAAGCATTTTCCGATTCCAAAATCTGATTCCAATATTCTACTTCCAGTTCCGGCATCTGGCCTCCATTGTCCCAAATCACGATTTTCAGGTCGTTCCCTTCACTGAACACATTAATTCCTATTTTTCCACCGGTACGCGTGTTTTTTAATCCATGGTTAATTGCGTTTTCCAGCATGGGCTGCAGCAGAAACTTCAGCATATTGAAGGATTCTATACCTTCCTGCACAGAGAATGTGACCTTAAACATATCAGGGAAACGAATCATTTGAATTGCCAGATAATCCCGGGCATTCTGTAATTCCTGGGAGATCTGCACGGTTTCTCCCCCCTTCACATTATAACGCATAATTCGTGAAAGGCTGCCTGCCACCTGGCAGACGCTGTCTATACCTTCAATAAATCCAATTGAACTAATGGTATTCAACGTATTATACAGGAAATGAGGGTTAATCTGATATCTGAGCATCTGCATTCTCAGTTTCTGTCTGGCAATTTCAGAAGCAATCTCCTTCTCTTTGCTTTCATTAATACAGACAACCATTTCATTATAGTTTTTGATCACTCTTCCTATGTCATTTTCATATGTCACTGTATTGGCAGGAATCAGTTCCAAATGTCCGTTTTTACTTTTTGAGATTGTATCATCTATGACCTTTAGCGGGTGGCTTATAATAAATGCCAATAAATAACTTATAATCAAAAATATAACTGCCAATCCTATCATCAGATACAATATATCACGCATATTGTTGAATGCATTTTCGTACAGCGCACTTTCTGACTGATACTGTACAATCGCCCATCCGGAAGCCTCATTTTGTATTGCCGTCAACAAGTAATTTCCCTGATCTATTTCAATCCTTTGAAACGTATCCTCTTCCTCCAGCAGCTGTTTCGTCTGTACTTTAAACTGCTCCAATATTTCCGGGTTATCATTCAGGGACAGCTTAGAGGATGGGGACTGGTAAATTAAGCCTTTATCATTCAGAACTACAATACCTGTGCTGTTGGCCTTTTTTGCGCCTTCATCCAGAACATCACATATCGTACTGAAATTAATGTCTACTGCCAAAAGACCCAGAAATCTGTTGGAATTATAATCATATAAATAAGACAGCATTGTCACAACTCCGTATCTGAGGAGATCAATTTCTTCTTCAAAAACCTCCAAATAAACTGTTTTGCCAATACTGTCCAACTGTGTTTTTTCTGCTATATCTATAATCCGGCTTTTGTATTCATCGCTTACATAGCCAAGCGTACTGTAGGTTTCATCCTCCGCGATAATCGTAGCTCTGATTATATTCGGGTTAAATTCCACCGCATGCTTCATTGCTTTTTCTACATATCGGATGTTCTCCCACCGTTCATGAATCGGAAGCTTAACATTATTCTCTTCCAGAATAGCTCTATATTCTTTATCATACAATTGAATATTTTTTAACTGATCCGAACTAGTCAGCACCGTATTCAGAAGAATGTCTATATTCTCATTCAGCTGAACCATATAACGAATACTTTCATTTTGAATATCAGTGATGGTTTGTTTGCAGAACAGAAGAAAAATACATACGATCAGTACCATAAGCACCCCAAATGATGCTATCATCTTTCCCCTTAAGGAGCGTCTATAAAACCATTTTTTCACCACCGATTGTCCTTTCATATCGTACAATGAGTTACTTCGTTAACCTCTCCCGCATATATTACCACTTCCATTAATTTCATACAACGCATAATTTCATCCGGCTTCACAATGAGGCTGTCTTCCCCATCCAGCGTTCCGAAAATGTTCTGATAAAACTCCTGCACATTACTGGAAATGTGTGGAATTTTTGATTCTTTAACTGTCCTCTCGTCTCTCGGAGCAACCGTCCTGGAAATTCCGGAAGCCGCGGCCACCGGTTCCACGTTATCATCGCTGTCATCCAGTATCTGCACAATCTTTCCCTCAAGCTCCCAGTCATTAATAATTGCCGTGCCCTTTTCTCCCTGCAGATACCATCGCGGAAGATTAATAAATGTGTAAGTATTTACCTCCGCCTGACAGACGAAGCCGTCAGCAAATTGGATAACCGCTTTAAATCCGTCATCAACTTCATGACCGGTTACATAGGACAGCTGTGCATACACGGATACAATTTTCTCCTTTGTCAGCGTCAGGAGCTGATCAAACAAATGTACGCCCCAATCCATCACCATGCCGCCGCCATGCTCCCTGGTTTTTCTCCAATCCCCGAAAATGCCTCTGGAGCCCTGTATGCGTGACTCAATATTAAAGATTCTGCCCAGTGTATTCTGGTCATACATTTGCTTAACCGCCAGATAATCCTGATCCCATCTTCTGTTGTGATGAGCGGTGAAAATCACATGATTATCTTCAGATGCCTGTATCATTTCAGACAGCTCCCGGGTGTTCATGGCAGCCGGTTTTTCGCACACCACATTCTTTTTCATTTGCATTGCCTGAATTGCTATGGAGCAATGTGTATCATTTGGGGTTGCAATCGTGACTATCCAAACCCGGTCATCCGCCAGCAATTCCTCTAGAGATGTATAGGTATGAATTCCCAGAGACTGCGCTTTTTCTATTTTATCAGGATCGATATCATACACACCACACAGCTCTGCCTCCTTCATTTCCAACAATTCTTTTACATGCCAGGAGCCCATTCCTCCATAACCAATTACTGCCACTCCGTACTTTCGTTCCGTCATCGTGTACCTCCTGCCTTTCTGCAATCTGTGAGTTTTAGATGGATATCAACTCTTCACTGCTCCCTGCGTCAGCCCATCCACAATATAACGTTGTGCAAAGATATATACCAGAACGATGGGAACAATAGCCACCAGATAGGAAGCAAATGCCATGTTATAATCGAATGTATACTGTGACTTAAAATTGTACTGGAACAAAGGCAACGTCCATGAATTCGGGGATTTACTTAAAATCAGCAAGGACAGCTGGAAGTCATTCCAAATCCACATAGCATTTAATACGAGCACCGTAACCAGCATGGGGCTGATCAGCGGGAGTACAATACGCCAATAGGCTCCAAAAGTCGTACATCCGTCGATCAATGCGGCAGATTCCAAATCAGAAGGCACGGAGCGGATATAGTTTACCAGTAAAAAGATTGCCTGTGGTGCCGCTAATGTAACGTGTAAGAGAATCAGTCCAAATTGATTATTCAGCTTCAAATTTGCCGTGTAGTTTACCAGTGGAACCATAACTGCCTGAAACGGAACAAAAAGTCCGGCCAGGATATACCAGTAGATAAACTTGAAATACTTCTGTTTCATATTCCTTGAAATCGCATAAGCACACATCGGAGCCAAAAGCATGATTAATGCCACTGCTGCTATCGTAATAAACAAAGAGTTCGAAAAGTATCTTACATAATTTGACTTCCCGAACACGGCCCGGAAGTTATCCAGATATAAGGTTTTCGGGAATGCAAAGAAATTCGCCGTTGACTCAGCCGGGGACTTAAAGGATGTAATCAGTGTAATGTAAAGAGGATATAATATCAGGAGTATTCCCGCCAGCAATGCGCCATATACAAGAACCTTGAACAGCACCGTTTTAAATGATAATTGTTTTTTCCTCGTGCCCATAATCATTCCTCCCCTACCTGTTTACTGCTGGTTAATCTCAATGTGAAGAAGGATATAAGGCCGACTACAGCAAATAATACCATAGATATCGTTACCGACTGGCTATACTTTCCTTCCAGCAGAGCATACTTGTAAATCAACAGGCCGACAGCCTCTGTGGCACGTCCGGGGCCTCCATCCGTCATTGCTTTGATATAATCGAAAATCGTGAGTCCTGCCTTCGTCTGTGTAATGATAATCATATTGATAACCGGAATCAAAAAAGGAATCGTAATATTTTTAAACCTTGCAAAGGGACCGGCTCCATCAATCGTCGCTGCCTCATACAATTCAGACGGAACACCCTGCAGCCCGGCAATCAACAGCATAACAGGGACAGCGCACCCCTGCCACAGATTGACAATCAGGATTGCATACATCGCCAGCTTCGGATTTCCCAGCATACTGCTGCTTAACCACTCCATGCCAAGCTTTTGCCCGATTATCGGAATTACCCGGTAAAACAACTCATTCCAAATCAGTCCCACCGTTACCAGACTCAGCACTGCAGGCAGAAAATAAATGGACCGAAAGAGTGTGGAAAACAATTTAATACGGTTAATCATCAGTGCCACTGCCATAGAGATGACCAGCGTCAAGATAACAAGTAACACCATATACACAACATTAAATTTAATTGAATTTAGAAAACGGGTATCCTTAAAAATTTTAATATAATTGGAAAGTCCGACTACTTTATAACTGCTGCTTAAGCCATTCCAATTTGTCAGGCTATAATAAAAGCCTATTAAAATGGGTATAAGAAATAAAAAAGAATATAAAAATACGATGGGGATCGTAAACCCAATCATTCCCCAGTTGATTTTTTTCTTGTGAGGAATAATACCTTCTTGTGACATAGAAATGTCCTCCCTTTTGTTGGTATACAAGAAAACCCCGCCGCTAAAACCTTTCCCCGATTTTAGGGCGGGGGCATCAAACACCTTATTTGTATCTTATTCTGCCGTTAATTCTTTCCAAATCTCATCCAGTTTGGTCAGGCATTTTGATACATCGCCGTCCATTATCATTTCCTGCAGTTCCGCACGCTTCTCCTGTTCAAATCCCGGAGGCGGAGCCACTGCATCCAGCACACCGTTTTTATCAACAGACTCTGTCACCCTTTGTGCCTCCGGAATATCCGGTACCACGCCCTTAATTGCCGAGAGTGAATGATCTCTGTCTGAAAAGATCTGTGCAGCTTCCGTGCTGGTCAGATACTGCATGAATGTATCAACAGCCTCTTTGTTATCATTTTTATTCTTTCCTGCTGCGACAGCTAAATCCACACGCACGGTTTCTTTAGTTTCTCCGGTATCTGTCGGCCAGGGGAAGATTTTAAAGCTTGCATCCGGATTGGCAGACTGCAGGGAGGGTAATACAAAAGAACCCGACGGCATCATCATACCTTTTCCATTGACGAAATCCGTAATCGCCTGGTCGTAGCTGACAGAAATGCTGTCACTCTGTGCATTGTCGTTCACCCATTTCATTTTTTCCAGGGTTGCTTTTGCTATTGGATTCTTGGAAAAACTATCCTTGCCTGCTTTCATATCCTCGTAAAAATCTTTATATGAGCCCATATCTTTTGTCATGATACCCGTCCACAGATAGGAAGTAGTCCAGGCATCCTTATTTGACAGGATAAACGGGGTTTCTCCGTTCTCTTTCATCTTGTCCACTAAAGCAACCACTTCGCTCCAGGTTTCCGGAACCTCATATCCTTTTTCTTTGAAGCTGTTTTCCTCATAATAAACACCATTGTATTCGATTGAAATCGGAGCAATGTAATTCTTCCCATCAACCTCTGCAGATTTCAAATATTCCGGAATTACATTCTCAGTGCATGGCTTACCGGTAATATCGAGAACTTTGCCTTCTTTGACAAAGTTGGCAAAGTTGGCATCAATCGGATAATGTGTAAACACATCCGGTAAGTCATCTGCTGCCGCTCTGGTCATCAGTACAGTCTCTCCGTCCGGAACTGTAACCTGTTCCACATCAATCGTGGGATGCTGTTTTTCAAACTCTGCAATCAGATAGTCCATCGTGTCAACCGCTTCCTTTTTCATCTGGAAGAACTCAATCTTTGTTACATCACCTGTTTTCGAACTTCCTGTCTCTGTTGATGCTGCGGATGATGACGCATCTTTCTGTCCGCTGCTCTGCTCAGATCCACAGGCGGTGAGCATGAATACACTCAATGCAGCAAGTGCAATAGCTATCGTTTTCTTTTTCCCCATGTCGTAAATCCTCCAATTATCTATATTTTAATTTTAAATTAATACCGTCTATCTCACTTCCC
>CAMKHH010000078.1 GCA_946412445.1 uncultured Eubacterium sp. | reverse complement strand
ACAATGATTTTCTGACAACCCGTTTTTCCTCCCTGACTTCTTTTGAGTTGTTATATTTTCTTAATGCCTTGATAATCAACACAAAAAGATAGATGGCTGCGGCAATGATTGCAATGTAGATGATAACGACTGCGATTGCCGCCCATTGATAAACATTCATCTTTGTTCTCCTCTCTTTTCTCGTTTTCTAACCCTATTCTACCGAAAATCAGAGGTTGCTGCAACCAATTATCGCGCAACTATCGGTTGATAATTGTGTTTTACGGCTTATATTTCACATACAGTATATTGTCTGCTACTTAAACCTTATCTTTTCATTTTTTTCAATCTGTATCACTTTTCCATCCTGTATTGTCACAGTGACAGAACCGTATCGGACGGACTCAATCAATTTCTTAAGAGTTTTCAATTCTTCATCACTTAACCTCTTTTCTTCCATCCTTGAATCCTCCGCTCTTATTTCCTATTAATTCTATGGGATTTATATAATTATATCCCTAACCCTCCTTCGTTGTCAACATGTTTTTCTTCCATTTGCTGCAGGGATGATGCTTTGATAATCTCTGTTACGACATCCTCCACGGATAGATTCTCACCCTTCTTGGCAATATTCAAAAAGGATTCCCCCAGCGCATCCAGAAGTTTTTCTTCCTTCTCCCTTGTGGTTGGAAGTAATGTTATAATTCCGGCTTCAGACAGGGCTTTCACAACCTCCACAAAGTTTGAGTCGTTCAAATTCTCCGCAAGATACGTATGTCTGCCGAATCCTCCAAGCCTTGCCTCCACATCTTTTAAGAATTCTGTGCTGAACTGATCTGATTCCTCAGAAAATCCTGCGGTTATGGGGAACTGCCCCTTTAATCTATAACGGACTTCTCTTATCTCTCCATAACCGGATCCGCCTTCCCGCACCGAAGCCTTATCAACAACCCCACAGGCAGAGGTCATATTACTTACACGGTCTATCAGTATAAATTCACCCAATGTTTTATGGTGTTTGAACGCATCCACAACGATTTTCTGAGCAAATACGATCCGGCATAGAGCAATCTCATTTTTCTTCAAAGAATCTGTACGCTTTTCTTCCCCGGTATTTACATCGATGGAGTAACAGATCTTCGTAACCGTACCCGGAATTGTTTTTGTTCCCGCTTTTACAAAGAAATTCCTGCCTTCGGTAAGCGGTGTATCATCCATCCACAGAATTCTGCCTTCTATCTGGTTAGCCACCCTTGTTTCCGCAGCAGCTTCAAGGATACATCCTCTGGATACATCAACTTCCCGATCCAGCTGGATGGTGACCGGCTGCCCTTTCTCTGCTTTTTCTGTTTCATGGTTTCCTACGAAGATACTTTTCACAATCGCTGTTTCTCCGCTTGGGAGTGTAGTAATTTCCTGTCCCTTCTCTACTGCTCCGGACTCTACCTGCCCTTGAAATCCTCTGAAAGCATGATTAGGACGGCAGACTCTCTGTACCGGAAGATAGAATCCCTGCTCTTCTTCCACATCACTCACATCCACCTGCTCCAGATATGCCAGTAATGTCTCGTCCTGATACCAGTCCATGTTTTGGGAGGGCATAGTTACGTTATCTCCCTCTGTGGCCGATACTGGTATGATTTTTACATTTGTCAGCCCCAGTTCTTCCACCAGCTGCCCAATCTGCCCCTCTATACTCCTGAAAATATCCTGACTGTAATCCATCAGGTCAATTTTATTTACCGCAAATACAAAATGCCGGATGCCCATCAAAGAACAGATTCTGGCATGGCGTCTGGTCTGAACAAGTACACCTTTTGAAGCATCTACAAGGATCACGGCCAGATCTGCAAAAGACGCACCTACCGCCATGTTTCTGGTATACTCCTCATGCCCCGGGGTATCTGCCACAATAAAGCTGCGGCTGTCTGTTGTAAAATAACGATAAGCCACATCGATCGTGATACCCTGCTCACGCTCTGCCATCAGTCCGTCCAGCAAAAGAGAATAGTCCAGCTCTCCGCCACGGCTTCCCACCTTCGATTCCAGTTCCAGCGCACGCTCCTGATCCGCATAAAGCAGCTTGGAATCATACAGGATATGGCCGATTAAGGTGGATTTTCCATCGTCAACACTTCCGCAGGTTATAAATTTCAACAATCCCTTCATCTTAGAAATAGCCCTCCCTTTTTCTTCTCTCCATACTGCCTGCCGCCTCATGATCGATTACTCTGCTGGTACGCTCGGAAGATACAGCACGCAAAGTTTCTTCAATAATCTCATCCAGAGTATCCGCTTCAGACTCACAGCCTCCGGTAAGCGGATAGCACCCCAGTGTCCGGAAACGAACCTTTTTCTGCACAATCTCCTCCCCCGTCTTAAGCTTCATCCGGTCATCATCCACCATGATGATATTCCCATCCCGATATACGACAGGGCGTTCCTTTGCAAAATAAAGGGGAACAATTTCAATGTTCTCTTGTTTGATGTATTGCCAGATGTCTTTTTCTGTCCAGTTGGAAATTGGAAAAACACGAATACTTTCCCCTTTATGCATCTTGGTATTATAAAGCTTCCACATCTCTGGTCTCTGGTTTTTTGGCTCCCATGCCTGTGCCTGGTTACGGAAGGAGAAAATCCGTTCCTTTGCCCGGGATTTTTCTTCGTCCCTTCGTCCGCCGCCAAAGGCTGCGTCAAACTGGTATTTATTAAGTGCCTGTTTCAGCGCCTGCGTTTTCATGATATCCGTATAGGCCGAGCCATGGTCAAAAGGATTGATTCCGGCTTTCACACCTTCCTGATTGGTATACACAAGCATATCAATACCAAGCTCTTCTGCTGTCTTGTTCCGGAATTCGATCATTTCACGAAATTTCCATGTGGTATCTATATGAAGAAATGGAAACGGCGGCTTTTCAGGATAAAATGCCTTTAATGCCAGATGCAGCATAACCGAGCTGTCCTTTCCGATTGAATACAGCATCACGGGATTTTCACACTCGGCCGCCACCTCCCGCATAATATAGATGGCTTCCGCTTCCAACTCCTCCAAATGGGTTAATTCACTCATCCTTGCTCTCCTCCTAATAGTTATTGGAATCTCTTTGATCTACGTCTATGATTCTTACCTGCCCTTCCGGGCTCTCTATCCGCCAATGACAGATATGCCCCTGCTTTTCAACCGTGAGCACACTGCCACGGCCGCCCATATCAATTCCAAGATAAAAGCCGATGGCGTTTACTCCACATTCCTTAATACAGGAAGTGCAGCCCCAACAGTCCTGCGGGCGGCGGATACAAGCCTTTCCATTTTCATCCTTTTTAATCAGGTTTCCCGGACATACCTCCATGCAGCGTCCGCAGCCGATGCAGCCCTCACTTTGAATCCTTATGCTCATACTTCTCACCTCCCGTAACCAGATCTCTGTAGATAATTCGTATGACTCCATTCTCCATCCTGGAATTCACATATATGAGCCACTGATCACTCTTTTGGGGATAATCCATATTTTCACAAAAGCTGTGCCATCTCGTCTCTTTTCTCGCTCTCAGATGTGCAATCAGCGTTTCACAAACTACAAGCCGTTCCCTCAATTCATAAATTCTGAGCAGATCATCCATATCCTCCGCATGAAGCTTTTTACTGATATCCGACAAGAATCTAATCTTCTCCTCTGCCACCAGAAGCTGTTTCTGATTGAATTGGTAATGAACGGATATCCCTCCGGCATACTGATCCATGACTTTCTGCATGGTCTCCTCCACCTGCTCTATCGTAAATGTACCGGATTTGTTCCAGAAAAAAGACAGATACTCTTTTCCTTTTTTTTCTACTTCCTTCTCTTTTATGGGACGTATTTCCTTTTCTCTGATATATAAGGCTGCCGCCTGGGCAGCAATCTCTCCTTCGGCCAGGGCCCCTGTAACATATTTTTGAGGACATCCGCCTGCGACATCTCCCGCTGCATACAGACCATGTATCGTGGTTTCTCTTTTTTCATCCACCCAATAGCCGCTGGCAGTGTGTCCACCTACGATATATGGTTCGGTGCCTTCGATTTCCACAGGTTCATCGGATGGTCCTTTTCCTGCCTCCATCCATTTTAAGGTCTGGCTGGGTGCCATATTCAAGTAGGCTTTGTAAAGCTCTTCTTCCTGTTTCTTGGAAATTCCCCGGGTATCCAGATAACAAGGGCCTCTTCCCTCCATATTTTCCCGTATCGTTCCATACACTCTCTGGGAAGTGGTGAGACCATAGGTTTTCTCATAATTCTCCCCTCTGCTGTTGATCTGCCCCGCCTTTGCGCCCTGGGCGATCGTTCCTGTAGGGGCTATGGTATCCTTACACCTTAGGGCAATAAAACGCATTTCAAATGTAGTCATTTCAGCACCGGCACGGATTCCCATGGCATATCCCGCTCCCGTGTTAAATGGAGGATACCACATCTTGTGCCTGGAAAACCCGGGATTGTTTGGTTTATATAACCCTGCCGCTCCCCCTGTGGCACAGATAACTGCTTTCGCCTGAATCAGATACCCTACTTTTTCTTCCACATGGAATCCAAATGCTCCCTTGATTTCCTGATTTTCCACCACATAATCCGTAATGTTGATATGATTGAGCACCTTTACCTGCTTCTGACCTTTCAGGGAATTTGCCAGGATTGGCTTTATATTCTCACCATTGATTTTTATATTGCGCGTTCCTCTTGCTGCATATCTTCCCTGCTCATCCTTCTGGATGACAAGCCCAAGCTTCTCGAGTTTTTGCGTAACCGCATTAAGCCTCTCTGCCATGGACAAAAGCAGATCTTCTCTGACGATTTCTTCTGCATCCCTCTTTGCATAACCCACATAGTCTTCGGGTGTCTGCCCTTCTGTAATATACGCATTAATTGCATTGACACCCGCCGCGAGGCACCCACTTCTCTTTATATTGGCCTTTTCAACAAGCAGTACCTCTGCATCACTCTCTGCGGCGATGGTCAGAGCCGCAAAACAGCCGGCTGTCCCTCCTCCGATAATTAAGATATCTGTCTCCAGTCTTTTAAAATCCATGTCCCCTCCTTAGATAATCAGTGAATCATCCACCATCGCCTGGTTTTCCAGCAAAACAGCCTCCTTGCCTTTTAAAGCGAACATCCGGTAGATAAATACATCTACAACTTCTCCCGGTTCAAGTTCTGCTTCCTCCGGATCCCTGTTTGCGATGAGAAGGATATCCTCCACACGGACACGTACTTCCAGACTTCTTCCGCGAAAGGAGATACTCTGTACCACTCCCTCCGAGCAGGAACTTTTATATTTCTGGACTTCATTTTTCTTCGTAATCCGTAAGAATTCCGGCCGGACAATTGCAGTTGCAGCACCGGATATCTTTTCAAAGCTTTTAAACCTGCTATAATCCTTTATAATCGTTCCATCTCCGAAAAAAGCTGCCGAAAAATCGGTTGCAGGGTTCTTATATATCTCTACGGGTGTTCCTTTCTGCTCAACACGTCCGTGATTTGTTATGATAATCTCATCGGCAACTTCAATTGCCTCCTCCTGGTCGTGGGTTACAAAGATACTGGTAATCCCAAGCTGCCCGATCATCTCTTTCAGCCAGGAGCGTAATTCCTTCCTCACCTTTGCATCGATGGCGGCGAAGGGTTCATCCAGAAGAAGCAGTTGGGGATTGGGTGCCAATGCCCTGGCAAAAGCAACTCTTTGCTTCTGTCCTCCGGACAGCTGCCCCGGATATCTTTTTTCCAGGCCTTCCAAACCAATCAATTGAATCAGATATCGGACCCTCTCATCTATTATCTTCTTACTCTCTTTTTGTATCTTCAGACCAAAGGCTATATTGTCATACACCGTCATATATCGGAACAGGGCATAATTCTGAAAGACAAAACCGATTTTCCGCTGGCTTGGAGGAACCTGATTTACAACCTTTCCGTCGATGATAATCTCTCCGGAATCCGGAATCTCCAGGCCCGCAATCATGCGAAGAATTGTTGTCTTTCCACTGCCGCTTGGCCCTAAGAGCCCAATCAGTTTTCCTTTCTCTATACCGAAACTTACATGATCCGAGGCTTTGTAATCCGCAAATGTTTTATTGATATCCTTAAGCTCCACATACATCGCTTCATTCATCTCCTTTTCCCTTATACTCCACAAAACTTCTGACAAT
>CAMKHH010000077.1 GCA_946412445.1 uncultured Eubacterium sp. | reverse complement strand
CTGCAGTAAGGGTTCTAAAAAATATTATATACAGTCAGCATATGTATTGGGAACAGCAGAAAAAGCGGCACAGGAGATTAGACCTTTCTTGAAAATTAATGATTCGTTCAAGAAAATTGTTATTACTTCGGATACACCAAGAGCCTTTTATAGTGAAGAAGGAGTCTTGATGATGAGTGTTTACGACTTTTTGCTGAATCCGGCTTCATTAAAAATATAAGTCTAAAAGAAATTCAGGGAAAGAATAACCGAAATATCTTACGGAATTAAATAAAAGGTCAGGCAGGGTTTCCTTATTATCGACTGCCACTTGCGGCAAACACCACAATATGATATTTTATAATGGAGAAAATTAAAGGGAGTACCGTATACTTTGACCTACGAATTTTTAAAGAATTTCCATAAAAGATCGGAGATTGTTGCAATTGCAGCCTTTTTAACGGAGCGGGTATCCAGGAAGCAAAGACTCAAAGAGTATCACTTAAACGGATCGGAAGCTGTGAATCTGGTTATGTTGGTACTCTTATTTATTATGGAAAAATCTCTGGTGGAATCCGGCGGTGGAGTCCCAGGCGAGTGCAAGAGCCCATCGGATCGGGCAAAAAAGTCCGGTACCTGCTGGATTTATAGGTGCTGCATCGTATCATAGGGAAAATATCATCATACAATGGGAGACAAAAAAGAATATGAAGCGTTTGAATAAACCTTATACAAAGGGCTTATCGGAACAGGAAGTATCACAAAGAAAAAAACAGGGTATGGAAAACACACCGCCTGAAAATATTACGAAAACAACCGGTCAAATTATAAAGGACAATGTGTGTACGGTGTTCAATGCCTTTAATCTGGCAATCGGAATCTGCCTTGCACTTGTGGGGGCGTGGGTGAACATGATCTACCTGCTGATTATCCTGGCCAACATATTGATTGGCATTTTGCAGGAAGTCTATGCGAAAAAGCTGGTAGAACAGCTTTCTTTGATTGCTGCCCCTAAAGCAGCTGTGATTCGTGATGGAAAGGAAAAAGAGATAAAGGTTGAGGAGCTGGTTCTGGATGATATTGCCGTATTGCGCTTAGGAAAGCAGGTCTGTGCCGATTCCATTGTAGTTCATGGAGAAGTTGAAGTGAATGAGTCACTTCTCACCGGAGAATCCGATGTAATAGTCAAAAAATCGGGTGATACATTGCTTTCAGGTAGTTTTGTCGTCAGCGGAGAATGCCATGCCCGGGTAGAACATATAGGTGCGGATAATTTTATTTCCAAACTCGCACTGGGGGCAAAGAAACATAAGAAGGTTACCTCGGAGTTGCTAAGTTCGATGCGGAAAGTTACAAAATTTACAGGCTTTTTTATTCTGCCGGTAGGAATTATTTTATTTCTTCAGGCGTATTTTATGAGAGCAAATTCGTTGGAAATGTCCGTAGTTTTGACTGCTGCTGCACTGCTTGGTATGCTGCCTAAAGGACTTGTCTTGATGATAAGTGTGTCGCTTGCTACCGGAGTGATTAAACTGTCGGGAAAAAACATTCTGGTACAGGAGATGCATTGTATCGAAACACTTGCGAATGTGGATATGCTGTGTTTGGATAAGACAGGAACTTTAACAGAAGGTAAGATGCGTGTCCATACTGTTTTTCCAATGGGAGAACATGAGATGTCTCTTTCTCTGGATCATTCAATCCGCTATTTTACAGATGCTATGGGCGAAAGCAATGCTACCTTTGCGGCCTTGAAGGAGAAATTTCCTGCTGAAAAATCCCCATATGATGTTTTAAATAAAGTTCAGTTTTCCTCTGAAAGAAAGTGGAGTGGAGTGACATTTGAGCAGTTAGGATCGATTGTGATGGGAGCACCGGAGGTTTTGGATGAATCCGGCTGTAAGCTGCCGAAAGACATGAAAGTAGAACAACAGGAAGGAAACCGTGTTTTATATATTGGCTATACGAAAGACTTATTGAAAGCTGACTGTGTTCCTACAGTTAAGCTGGTTGCAGCAGTGAGCTTCTGCGATCCAATTCGTGAGAATGCAAAGAGGACGCTTGACTTTTTTAAAGAAGAAGGTGTTGCAGTTAAAATCATTTCCGGCGATAATCCATTGACCGTATCGAGCATTGCACAGAGGGCAGGTCTTAAAGAGTATGCTTCGTATATTGATATGAGCGCGGTACACACAAGGGATGAGATTGTACAAGCAGCAGGGAAACATACAATTTTCGGGCGTGTGACACCAGACCAGAAAAAGGAATTGGTACAGGCACTTAAGGCACAAGGTCATACGGTGGCAATGACCGGAGACGGTGTGAATGACGTGCTTGCACTCAGAGAAGCAGACTGCAGCATTGCCATAGGTGCAGGAAGTGATGCGGCAAAGCAGATATCACAATTGGTATTATTGGATTCGGATTTTTCAGATCTTCCCGAAGTTGTGATGGAGGGCAGACGTGTAATCAATAATATTACACGATCTGCGGGGATTTTCTTTATAAAGACGATATATTCGATGCTGCTGTCGATTATTTCAATTATAACAGCATCTCCGTTTCCATTTATTCCGATTCAGATTACTCTGATTGATGCAGTGATAGAAGCGATGCCTGCGTTCTTTTTATCTTTTGAGCCTGATGGGAAAAAACAAAGCGGAGCATTTCTATCCAATGTGATAAAAAAATCATTGCCCTATTCATTGCTGATTCTGTTCTGGATTTTAAGCATTACAAGGCTGTTTCCGGTAATTGGAATGTCAGGAGACACGGCAAATACCATGATTTATTATTTGACCGGATTTATAACCCTGATGGCTCTGATGGAATCCTGCAGACCATTTAATAAAATACGGGTATCTGTATGTGCGTTATCAGCAGTCGTGTTTTATGCAGCGGCCTATTTGTTCGCTGATATTCTCAGCCTACAGCATCTGCGTCTGGATGAGATTATTTTTTTCATTAGCAGTGCTATATTATGCGTGATACTTCAAAAGGTCATCGAGCGGCTCCTGGCTATATTGCCAACGGCTGATCCGGCATAGATGATATATCCTGAGCACCGGAATATTTCATCGAGGTATGGCTATATTATGATGTAAGGGTCAAAAGGTATTTTGACGCACTCACAGAAAATTTCTTTAAGGAAGGTTGGAGATGAAGAAGATATTAATGCTGGGAACAGGGGGTACGATTGCCTGTAAGCGTGGAGAGGCCGGATTAAAGCCGCTTCTCACTTCAGAGGAACTTCTTTCCTATGTGCCGGATACGGCGGGCTTATGTCAGATAGACAGTTTGCAGATACTTAATATTGACAGTACCAATATGCAGCCGGCTCACTGGCTTTTGATTGCGGAAACATTGGAAAGGCAATATGAAAACTACGATGGTTTTGTTATCTGCCATGGAACAGATACCATGGCCTACACGGCGGCGGCCCTTTCTTATCTGATACAGAATTCCCCCAAGCCTGTTGTAATTACCGGTGCGCAAAGGCCTATTGATATGGAAAATACCGATGCCCGCACCAACCTGTCAGACAGCCTGCGCTTTGCGAGCGAGGAGAGGGCACATGGGGTCAATATTGTGTTTGACGGGAAGGTTATTGCCGGTACCCGGGGGAAAAAAGAGAGAAGCAAAAGCTATAATGCATTTTCCAGCATTAACTTTCCCTATATTGCTGCAATCCAGGACAATCAGGTGATTTTTTACCTGGATGATAAGGATAACTGTGTTCGTAAAGTGCAGTTTTTTCATAAAATAAATCCCCACGTGGCATTGATGAAGCTGATTCCTTCCATGGGAGCTGATGTTCTGGATTACATGGCCGAACACTATGATGCGGTAATTATTGAATCTTTTGGTGTAGGCGGTCTTCCTGCCTATGATTCAGGGGATTTTTATAAAGCTGTTGAAAAATGGACTGCACTTGGCAAAACAGTGGTTATGACAACGCAGGTAACAAACGAAGGAAGCAATATGTCCATTTACGAAGTCGGACATACAATAAAAAAGGAATTTGGTCTTCTGGAAGCGTATGACATGACCCTGGAAGCCACAGTGACAAAGCTCATGTGGATTCTGGGTCAGACCGACAGGGAAAAGAACATACGGGAAATGTTTTACAGGACGATTAACAGGGATATTCTGTGGCGGATGTAAGAAATAAAACACCGTAACCGCTGCCTGACGTTCCACCCTTTTCCAGATGTTCTGCAAAAGCCCTTTTCAGGGAGGTATCTCTTGGCAGATCCGAAGGTGCTTTCACAGCATCTTTACCAAAAACTCTCCAGGAATCAGTAAATTCTTTACTGGGGTATCCCTGTATATAAGAAAAGTCGTCCATGAAGCTCCGTATATTTGAATGAACAGGAAGTATTTCCTTATATCCCGGATACAAAAGCCAGGAACTGCAGACAATAGGTACGGGTTTACCGGAAAAGTCCTTTTTAAAAAATTCATACGCTCTTCGGTAGGAATCCATGCGCTTCTCTTTTGAGAAAGAACCGGAAGAAGGGATATGCATATTGATTACTTTATCTCCTTTTTTCAGAGTAAATCCATTCAAAGAGTACTCGTCAAGCTGAAAAGCTGCGTATTCATATTGCATACGCCCTAAGGCAAAACGGGCGGCCTGATAAAATAGAGGAAACCATGTTCGTACAAAAGTACCCCATATACCATGTACCTGATGGCATTCGTTCAGCTTGTAAGTAAGGTCTGCCACAGTGTCCCAGTAAATTTCCTCTGAGATATTCTTTTCATGATAAAGTTCCAGTAATGGTTTACAGCTCAACAGTAACACCATCATGGACATGGTATAGCTGTGAATATTCATGTCTTTTGCCAGAAAATCTGCCTGCTTAAAGGCTTTCTCAGATTGGATATCCATAAACACTTTGATTATAGAATCCATATGTCTGCTATATTCAGGTTTTTCCAGAATCTGTCTGTAAAGTCTCTGGAAGAATTCCTGTGCTTCTTCCGGAAAGTTGATTTTATTCATAAAAAATATTAAAAACTTCTGTTCGCTCATCTGCCTGTTCTCCCTGCCCAAAGTAATGGTTCGCCCTAATCGGGTTTTGATTCTGATATCATCATAATATGGAACAGAAGATAGTACAAGCCTTTTAAGAACGAAAAGTGTAGAAAAAGATTGTAGTTTCTTCATAGAAATGTTATAATCTCACTACCAGAAAAGAATTTTATATTGACAAATGTCAGAAGAAGGGGTAAAATACGGCTCATAAAGAATCCCTAGTTTACCCATAGAGTATATGAAAGGAGCTGCGCCATGAACCAGTTTAAAGCTATGCAGATGAATATGATCCCGATGAACAGCATGTGTATGATGATGTGCTGTATGTCAGAGCGTGCAAAAAGACGATGATGGATTTTCATTTGTATGGATAGTGATTGGAATTGGAAGCGGCGAAAAAACGCGGGATTATCAGGTCACAGGTCTGTGCAGGGCTTGTGGCTTTTTATTTTACCGGAAAGAAAGGAGACTGATATATATGCAGTCATCAGAACCTATTATACGACTGGTCGGGCTTGGGAAATATTTTGATACTTCGAATGGTCCCATCAAGGCACTGGATGATATCAACCTGTCCATTGGGAGAGGAGAAATATATGGGATTATCGGTCTTAGCGGAGCGGGAAAGAGTACACTGGTTCGATGTATTAACTACTTGGAATTACCTACATCGGGAGACGTTTTTTTTGAAAATAAAAGCCTTTCCAATATGAAACCAAAGGAGCAGAGGCTGGCAAGACAGTCCATGGGCATGATTTTCCAGCAGTTTAACTTACTGGAACAGAGAAATGTGCTTCAGAATGTCTGTTTTCCTTTGGAAATTGCCAAAAAGCCCAAGAAGGAGGCCCGGGAGCGAGCGATGGAACTCCTGGAGATCGTAGGGCTTCAAGACCGGGCAAATGCTTATCCAGCTCAGTTATCGGGGGGACAAAAGCAGAGAGTAGCCATTGCGAGAGCATTGGCGACGAATCCCAAGATTCTTCTCTGCGATGAGGCCACCAGTGCTCTGGATCCGAACACCACAAAGTCTATTCTGGATTTGCTGAGAGAGATTAACAAAACCATGGGAGTTACAGTGGTCGTTATCACCCATGAGATGGCCGTTATAGAAGCTATTTGTGACCGGGTTGCAATCATCGATCAGAGCCATATTGCAGAAGAAGGTTCCGTGGTTCAGATATTCTCCAATCCAAAATCCAAGATTGGAAGACAGCTTATCC
>CAMKHH010000076.1 GCA_946412445.1 uncultured Eubacterium sp. | reverse complement strand
GCCCAGGAAGAGATACTCGGCCCCGGAACAGAATTCGCTGCACTGGGCGGCGGATTTCCAATCCGGATTGAAGAGGTGGGGGTCATCGGAGCCATCGTGGTTTCCGGGCAGGACCATGTTCTGGACCATGATTTGATTGTGAAGTGTGTCAGCAAGTATCTGCATGTAGACGAAGTCCCCAGAATTCGCGGACTTTGATAACCGATCGTAAGCCCTGAAGACGCCTGTAAAGCGGTGCTTTCGGGGCTTTTTTCCTGGTAAAATGCTTCTGCCCCAAATTACCAGGGCTCCGGTACAGAAAAATACATAGGTGCTCCGGTAATCGGATGAGTGAATTCCAACGAATAGGAGTGCAGTGCCTGGTGGGAAAACTCGGCAGGATTTTCAGGGCGGTATAAAGTATCTCCCAGCAGCGGGTGGCCGATACTTTGCATATGCACTCTGATCTGATGCGTTCGTCCCGTCTCAAGCTTAAGCTCCAGCCTGGAGTAGGGAATCTTTTTGGAAGCGGAATCAATCTGCCCCGTATCCAGCCTGCGGTAATGCGTAACTGCCCGTTCTCCTGTTTCGTAATTGATGCAGCGCTCAATTACAGAACCTCCTTTCCGGGCAATTGGAGCATCGATGGTTCCTTCGGAGGGAGTAATACCTTCTGCAAGAGCATGATAAGTCCGGATGATCCGGCGCTTCATCATCTGATCGGATAAGATGGCACCACTTATGCCGTGTTTAGCAAGAATCAGCAGTCCGGTGGTATCCCTGTCCAGCCGGTTGATGCAGCGATAGACATAAGGAACATTCTGCCGGGCGAAATAACAGGCTAAGCCATTTGCCAAAGTATTGTTAAAATTCCCCGGAGAAGGGTGGATAGGGGTATCTGCAGGCTTATTCACAATCAATAGATCCATATCTTCATACAGAATATCAAAAGGGACAGGGGCAGGTACGATTCCCGGGGATGATTCCGGCTCCTCCAGGTGAATGGTCAGGATATCCCCCCGCCGTATTCTTTGTGAGGCATAGGCGCGGATTCCGTTCAGGCAGATTCCAGCCTGCGTCCTTTTCAAGCTGGTGATTATGTGATGGGAGTATCCCATTTGATGTAAATATTGTGTAATTGTCTTATCTGTCGCTTCGGCGGTCAGCTCATATCTGAAATCTCTAATCATGTAGTGCATTATAACACAGAATAAAAAAATAATCCTCTGTAATTGTAGATTTTCCCAAGTTGTGCTAAAATAAAAGCATGAACGTTGCAGAATAACAATAAATATGATGAAAAGTTATACTGCAGAAAGGATGGGTTTTTATGGGTGAGAAGTATGTAGCATATGTTGGGACTTATACCCATGGCAGCAGTATAGGAATCCACTTATACGATGTGGATGTGGAGGAAGGGACACTGACGGAACGGAAGGTGATTCCGATTAATAATTCTTCAGATATCTGTCGTTCTTTAAATGGAAAATATATGTATTCCATAGCAGATGAAGGTGTCGCAGTATTTTCAGTGGATGAGGAAGATGGAGATCTGTGTCTGATTAATAAGGTGGATATTGATGGCATGCGCGGCTGTTATCTGTCAGTGGATCAGAGCGGCCGGTATCTCTTTGTGGCCGGTTATCATGACGGAAAGGTCACTGTAGTGCATACACACCAGGATGGCCGGCTGGGCAGCGTTATGGACGGGGTTTTCCATAAAGGCCTGGGCAGTGTTGCGGAACGTAATTTCCGTCCCCATGTAAACTGTGTGATGCCTACGCCCGACAACAAGTATCTTTGTGCGGTGGATAACGGAATTGATCAGGTAAAGATTTATAAGATCAATACACGCAGACATAAACTGCAGCTTGTCGATATTCTTCGCTGTGAGCGGGAATCCGGGCCCAGGAACCTGGCATTTTCTCAAAATGGAAAGTTCGCATATCTGCTGTATGAGCTGACGAATGAGGTGGATGTGTTTGCCTATGAGGCCGGAAGCAATGTTCCTGTATTCGAGAAGATTCAGACGATCAGCACCACCTCAGATAATGTGGACCGCGCACACGATGCGGCTTCCGGTATGTGCCTGTCCAATGATGGAAAGCATCTGTTTACTTCAACGGCCGGAGATAATACGGTGGCTATGTATACGATTGATCCCAAAAGCGGGCTGCTGAACAAGGAATTCGCACTTCCCATAAGTGGGGAGTATCCGAAAGATATAGCAATTTTACCCGCTGATAATAATATTGCAGTTGTAAACCATGAGTCTAACAGTATTACCACGTTTACAATTGATTACGAGAAAAAGCTTCTGGTGCAGAAGGGAAGACCGATGCAGGTGGAAACACCAAATTGTATATTAATCACTCAGATGGGGGTCTGACCCCATCTGAGTGATTAATCGTCTATCCAAATCCTTTTCAGATTGGAAAGCTTTGCACTCATGCCTGTCATAAGGCTGTCAATCAGGGTGATTGCGGTCATAGATTCCACTACGACCACAGCTCTCGGGGGGATGATGGGATCATGTCGTCCTTTGATGTTGATTTGTATATTTTCATGGTCTTTATTCACTGTCTGCTGTGTGCTGAAAATGGAGGGAGTGGGTTTGAAGGAGGCTCGAAGGAGGATATCGCTTCCGTCACTGATCCCCCCCAAGGTGCCGCCTGCATGGTTGGTTTTTTTGAAAATATGCCCATCCGCACCGGCAGCAAATGCATCATTATTTTCTATTCCGGTTGCGGCGGCGACAGCAGCTCCGTCACCGATTTCCACCGCTTTTACAGCCCCTATGGACATCAGAGCTTTGGCAAGATTGGCATCCAGCTTTTCAAAGACGGGCTCACCTGCTCCTGCAGGCATGCCATGTACGATACATTCTACACATCCTCCGGAAGAATTGAGTTCTTCCAGACATTTCTCCAGATACTCCGAGGCCTGGGCGGCTGCCCGGGCATCCGGCATACATAGCGGATTTTTCCGGATTTCTTCCGGGTCAAATGTCTCTATGGCCACAGGGCCTATGGAGCGTACGTAGGCGGTTACGCTGATTCCAAGTTCTGCCAACAGCTTGGAAGCAATGGCACCGGCAGCGACACGCCCGATGGTTTCGCGTCCGGAGGAGCGTCCGCCGCCGCGGTAATCCCGGAAACCCTATTTTTCATCATAGGTGTAATCCGCATGGCCGGGGCGGTAATATTCTGCAATTTTACCATAATCCCCGGAGCGCTGATCTGTGTTGCGTACCATCATGGAGATGGGCGTACCCGTAGTATACTCCTGAAAGACTCCAGAGAGTATCTCAACTTTATCACCCTCCTTCCGCTGGGTAGAGTAGCGGTGCTGGCCGGGCTTTCTGCGGTCCAGAAATTCCTGAATATCAAATCTGTTTAAAGGCAGCCCTGCGGGACAGCCGTCTACAACCACGCCTATTCCATTTCCATGTGATTCTCCCCAGGTAGTGATTTTAAAGATTGTTCCATATGTTGAGCCTGCCATTCGTTATCCTCCAGTATATTCTATACAATTTCGTTGATACTTTCAGTATACAACGGAAAGCTCGGGTGAAGCAAGCAACTTTTATGTAATCGATTTTAGGTTTGACAAACATATTTCCAAAGATTATAATGTACAACAGGTGAATATGATTACATGCTAAGATAGGCATAGTTTTTTGTTTAGCAGGAAACTTTTTCTTGCATGGAATCATCCTAAGTATGAAAGGATGTGTAGTTATGGAAAGCGGGCCTTCCCCTGAATCGCGAAGTTTTAACCGAATTAAATATATAAAATGACGCGAAGGGATATGGCGTGAGCTTCTTTTTTGTCCCTTTGCGGATGATGAAAGGAGCAACATGACATGATCAGAATTTTTAAATCGACAGAGAGCGGCATTTCAAAGCTCGATATGCCGGAGGACGGATGCTGGATTGCTTTGACGGATCCCACGGCTACGGAACTGTTTGAAGTGGCACAGCGTTATCAGCTGGATGTGGAGGATTTGCGGGCGCCTCTGGATGAAGAAGAGCGTTCCCGTATTGAGCAGGAAGATAATTATACTTTGGTGTTGGTGGATATTCCTGTAATAGAGGAACGTAATGATAAAGACTGGTATGGGACAATTCCCATGAGTATTATAATCGGCGATCACGTTATTATTACCGTATGCCTGGAAGATACACCTATATTAAGTGCATTCATGGACGGAAGAGTCAGGAATTTTTATACACACATGAAGACACGTTTCATTCTGCAGATTCTATATAAGAATGCGAGCATGTTTCTGCATTATCTGCGCATTATAGATAAAAAGAGTGAGATGGTTGAGAAGCGGCTTCATAAATCGCAGAGGAATCAGGAATTGATTGAATTGCTGGAGCTGGAAAAGTCTCTGGTTTACTTTACGACTTCCCTGCGCTCCAATGAAGTTGTGCTGGAAAAACTGATGAAGGTGGAAAAGATTAAAAAGTATCCGGAGGATGAGGATCTTCTTGAGGATGTTATCATTGAGAACAAACAGGCTATTGAGATGGCAAATATCTACAGCGGCATATTAAGCGGAACGATGGATGCATTCGCTTCGGTTATATCCAATAATCAGAATATTGTTATGAAGGCTCTTTCAGTGATTACGATTGTGATGTCTATCCCCACGATTATCTATTCTGCCTATGGTATGAATGTGAATGCAAAAGGAATGCCATTTGCGGGCAGTCCATTGGGATTTGCAGCCGTTATCATAGTATCGCTGGTAATAAGTCTGATTGTAGCTTTGCTTTTTTCAAAGAAAAACATGTTTAAATAAGTGGGATTAGGTGAAAATATGAAATTTTTTAACAAGATGGAACGTAAGTTTGGAAGGTATGCGATTGGTAATCTGACAAAATACATTATTATCACGTATAATATAGGATATGTTCTGCAGCTTCTGGGGCGGGTCGGTGTGCCGGTACTGGGATATCTTATGCTGGATCCCGGATTGATTTTAAGAGGACAGATCTGGCGCCTGGTCAGCTGGATCTTGATTCCCCCGGGACGGCTGGATTTATTTACGATTATTATGCTGCTTTGCTATTATCAGCTGGGGACGGCACTGGAACAGACCTGGGGCAGGTTCCGCTATAATGTCTATATTTTCTTTGGACTGCTTATGACCATTGTGGGAGCATTTATCCTCTATGCGGTCATGGGGGATACATTTACCATACTGGGTTATGGTACGCAGTTCAGCACTTTCTATGTCAGTCTTTCCATATTCCTTGGATTTGCACTGACCTATCCGGATATGCGTATGATGCTTTATTTCCTGATACCAATTAAGATAAAATATCTGGCCATACTGGACGTGGTTTTTCTGGCAATTTCCATGTACCAGGGAGACTGGGCAACCAGAGTGGTAATCATCTGTTCACTGATGAATGTGATTGTATTCTTTTTTATGACCAGAGATTACAAGCGCGTCAATCCGCAGGAGATACATCGGAGGAATGAATTTAAAAAAGCTGTATCACGGGGCCAGACTTCCAATATCACGACACATAAGTGTGCGGTCTGCGGACGAACGGAGAAGGATGATCCGACACTGGAGTTCCGGTTTTGTTCCAAGTGCAAAGGGAATTATGAGTACTGCCAGGATCACCTGTTTACTCATGAACATATCAGATAATTGAAAGTGAGGCTTAAGTATGAAAAGAACAAAGATTGTGTGTACGATGGGACCAAATCTGGACAAACCGGAAGTGATGAAAACCATGATTCAGACAGGAATGGATGTCGCCAGATTTAATTTTTCACACGGAGACCATGCGGAGCATAAGGAGCGTATGGACATGCTGAAAAAACTCCGTAAGGAGATGAAGGTTCCGGTTGCAATCCTTTTAGATACCAAGGGACCGGAGATTCGTACCGGTTTGCTGGAAGACGGCAAAAGGGTGCAGCTGCAGGAAGGACAGACCTTTGTTCTGACTACAGAAGAAATGGTGGGAAATGCGGACAAGGTGTTTGTCACCTATACGGAACTGCCTCGTGATGTGAGAAGGGGCGACAGGATTCTGATTGATGATGGACTGATTGAATTACATATAGAAGAGGTTTCTGACACGGATATTGTCTGTACAGTGATTAATGGCGGAGAACTGGGAGAACGAAAGGGAATTAATGTCCCCAATGTTTCCGTTAATCTTCCTGCCATCACGGATAAGGACAAAGAGGACATTCTCTTTGGAATTGAGCAGGGAGTAGATTTCATAGCTGCCTCTTTCGTTCGAAAAGCAGAGGATGTTTTGGAAATTAAAGATTTTTTAATGGAACATGGCGGCATACATATCGCTGTAATTGCAAAAATTGAGGCAGCAGAGGGAGTTAAAAACATCGACAGTAT
>CAMKHH010000075.1 GCA_946412445.1 uncultured Eubacterium sp. | reverse complement strand
GACTTACACAGAGCAAGAGCATCTGTCTGTGGATATAAAAGCACTAGAAGAGGGTACAGGTGTTATGATTCTGCATGATCACCAATTATCGCCGACCCAGGAGAGACAGGCAGAGAAGAGTGTCGGGGAGCCTTTGTATTTTACCAGCCTCTTAAAAAGAGAGGACAAAATCATGTGGAATCAAAAGAGCGCGAAAGAGAAGGATGAATTGACAAATGGCGAAGAGCTTACAGGAAAGAAATCTGAAACACTTCTGTTGAGTGGTTATCTCGATAATCAGGCAGAAGGATTCCCCAATATCCGGCAGACCTGGCACGGAAGAGAAGGAGACATCTATTATTTAATTAGCGAAAAAGGATTTGAAAAGCTCCCGACGGAAAAGAAGACACTCTATATGGAATTGGAAGTGGATGAGAGGAAGGAAATGCAGATAAAAAGTGAGATTCAAGAGATTGTATCACAGGTGAACCAAGTACGGGCACAGAGAATCGGAACGGGAGCAGACGATGAAAGTGGAGAAGCGGGAATTTTCTGTATTAGTAAATCAGATATTCTTTCGGAGGCTGCTAACTATATTCGGGGAAATCGTCTTATTCTGGGAAGCATTAGCGCCGTGTTATTGTTTGCAGGTATTACCAACTATTTTAATATTATGATTACTGGAATCCTGTCTCGAAGAAAAGAATTTGAAATAATGCAGAGTATTGGCATGACGGATAAGCAAAAGCAAAACATGCTTATGGCTGAAGGGGGATACTATTGCCTGATTGTAACATGTTTGCTATTGACCTTAGGAAGCGGAATTCTGAAATTAATTTCTTTCTATATGGAGAAACACTTGTCGTACTTCGTATATAGCTATCCCTATGGTTGGTTAATTATTTTAATTGGGGGCCTGGGGGCCATATGTTTGATTGTATCCAGAAACACAATGATATTGTCAAATGTCCTGACATATCCCGCTGTACTGTTTAAGATCATGCTTGATGATAGATAAAAATTCTACTATTTTTTAAAGAACCATGGTACAATCTCTCTAAGAAGGATACTATCAATTATCAAATATGATCACTGGGCAAGCAATGATAATGTCACCCGATATTTGACGTGGCCAGCGCATACTTCCAGAGAGGTCTCGAAATCTGTCGTGGATTTGTGGGTAAGTAATAATGAGGACATGAGAAATTATCAATGGTGTATTGAACTAAAAGACAATATTAAATTCCTGTTTAAAGAAGTTGCGTGTAACAGAATTTTTGCGCGACACGATGTACATAATCCAAATTCGGGGAAGGTAATGAAGAAATCAGGGCTTTTGTATGAAGGAACGTTATTAGAAGCAGGAAAAAATAATACAGGTATATGTGATATGGCCGTATATGGAATTACCAGGAACGTGTATAGTATGGAAAAGGGGGAGGAGAAATGAGTATTCTTGAGATTAATCATTTCAGCAAGACTTACAAGGGAGCAAAGAAGGCAGTAGATAACCTGACGCTTACCGTGGAGCCCGGTGATATATATGCGTTTATCGGACACAATGGTGCCGGAAAGTCTACGACAATTCGAGCGATAGCTGGTATTCTGGATTTTGAAGAAGGGGATATCCGGATTGATGGAATGTCCATTAAGAGCCAGCCTTTAGAATGTAAATCAATCTTCGCATATATACCAGATAACCCTGATTTATATGAACATCTTACGGGAATTGGCTATCTGAATTTTATTGCGGATATCTTTGGATTATCTGCTAAGAGCCGGGAGCAGGATATTAGAAAATATGGAGATGAATTTGAAATTACAGCAAATTTGGGAGACCTTATTTCTTCTTATTCACATGGGATGAAGCAAAAGCTGGCCATTATCGGCGCGTTGATTCACCATCCTAAGCTTATGATTTTGGATGAGCCCTTTGTGGGATTGGATCCCAAAGCCACCGTGGCATTAAAGAATCAGATGCATAAATTGTGTAAAGAGGGCGGGGCGGTATTCTTTTCCACACATATTCTTGATGTGGCGGAAAAACTTTGCACAAAAGTGGCGATGATTGACCATGGTAAACTGGTGGCAGAGGGAGATATGGATTCCGTCCGCGGAAATGAATCCCTTGAGGAGCTATTCCTGAATAAGGTAGACAGTGAGGAAGGTGGAAGGCAGGATGAAGAATAAATGTCTTTTGCTGGTTATCAATCGTCTGGCCGCCCAGACGGGAATCAATGAGATACGGTACGGAAAAGATAAGAAAAAACGAAACAATAAAATCCTGCTTCTGGTGACGATGTTTGTTCTATTTCCTATTATGGCTTTTTACACGGGTGCTGCGGCCTATGGTGTGTGCTACATAGGAATGGCGGAGCTGGTACCGATTCTCAGCTTTTTCATCAGCAGCGTTATTACATTGCTATTTACGGTTTTTAAAGCACCGGGAGAGCTTTTCGGTTACAAGGACTATGATTTTCTAATGTCAATTCCCGTAAAAACAGCAACGGTTATAGCCAGCAGATTCATGAACCTTTACTTGTGGAATACCTTCCTATCCATGCTGGTCATGCTTCCTATGGGTATCGTATATGCAGTGTGGGAACGCCCGAATGCCCGGTCTTATCTAGTATGGATTGTGGGAATACTGATCGTCAGTTTGATACCTACTACAATATCGGTAGTGATCGGGAGTCTTGTTACAGCCGTTTCTTCCCGCTTTAGACACTCTGGTATCGTGAGTACAGGATTACTCTTATTGCTTACCTGTGCAATAGTAGGGGGCTCGTTTTCACTATCTTTAGGCAGCATATCGATGGAAAATGGAGATTTGGACGCTGCATTTATTAAGAAAATGCTGGATGAAACCATTCGTATACTGAAACGTGACTATCCTCCAGCCGGGCTTTTCAGCTTAGGTGTGCTTAAGGGAAACCTGTCTGCACTTTTGCTGCTGGTTGGAGTATCCATTGGCTGTTATCTGCTATTTGTATGGGTGATAGCCTTTCGCTATAAGAAAATAAATTCGGCTGTTTCGGCCCGCTATGCGGCCTCAGCCTATCAGATACATGGAATAAAGCAAAAAAGTATATTTGGAGCATTGTATCGGAAAGAAATTCGACGCTGGATGGGATGTAGCGTATATTTTACAAATACGGTAACAGGTGTGATGATGGCCATTCTTTTATCAGGGGGATTGATGCTGTTGGGCCCGGACAAGCTGGCGGAGATTCTTAAAGAGCCGGCAGCAGCGAAATATATGTTACAGGCAAGCCCATATGCAGCAGCAGCGTTTCTTGGCATGTGTTGCACAACGATGGCCTCTGTCTCGCTGGAGGGCAAAAGTCTCTGGATTCTTCAGAGTATGCCTGTAAATATGAAGGATATTATGAACAGTAAAATTCTGGTCAACCTCACAGCTACGGTTCCGGGAGCGCTGATCAGTGCCACAATGCTTGTGATTGGTATGAAACCGGGATTGGCGGGAGGGGTTGTTTATTATCTGCTCCTTCTGGCCTTTGGTGTTGGTACCGCTGTATGGGGGCTGCTCATCAACTTGATGATACCAAATTATGAATGGGAAAGTGAGACACAGGTTGTAAAACAAAGTCTTCCTGCATTTTTAGGAATGTTTCCGTTTATGTTGCTTGGAATTCTGCTTGGAGCAGTCGCTGCGGTGCTGCCAGTGGATTACAGGCTGACAGGGCTTGGCGTTTCCCTGCTGTTATTTGGCGGTTCCTATATCTTGTATCTATACATGATGAAAAAATATAAAAAGATGCCCGTGTGATAGAAGAAGATAAAGCTGAAAACAAGGTATCATTTTGCAAAAAGGACTATTTCGTGATATTCTTAAAGAAAAAGGTAACATTCATACGATAGGAAAATAGTCTATGACAGAAAATACAAAGAGACTGGTTATAGGAATACTGGCCCATGTGGATGCCGGTAAGACAACACTGGCAGAGAGCATACTATATCTGACAGGAAGCATACGCAAATTCGGGCGGGTGGATCATAAGGACGCATTTCTGGATACTTACGAGCTTGAAAAGGAGAGAGGTATTACCATATTCTCTAAACAGGCCGAATTTACTTTGGGCGATACGGGAGTAACGCTTTTGGATACTCCGGGTCATGTGGATTTCTCTGCTGAGACGGAACGTACCCTGCAGGTTTTGGATTATGCTGTTTTGGTTATCAGCGGAGCAGATGGTGTACAGGGTCATGTGGAAACTTTGTGGCGGTTATTAAAGAAATACGGGATCCCAGTATTTCTGTTTGTCAATAAGATGGATCAGCCCGGTACGGATAAGAATCTGTTAATGCAAGAATTAAGTAAGAGACTGGATGAACGCTGTATAGACTTTACAGATGGCCCGGAGGATGATGTATTTCTGGAAAACCTGGCAATGTGTGATGAGCGGCTTTTGGAACATTACTTAAGCGGTGGAACGATTGGAAAAGAAGATATTGCAGAATTAATCCAGACACGGAGCATATTTCCCTGTTACTTTGGAGCTGCTCTTAAGATGCAGGGCGTCAAAGAACTGCTGGATGGAATGAAATCATATACCCGGTGTCGCCGGTATTCCACGGAGTTTGGGGCAAAGGTATATAAAATAAGCAGGGATAATCAGGGAACCAGGCTGACACATTTAAAAGTAACCGGGGGCGGACTTAAAGTCAAAACGCTTTTGACTAATTATCCTTCGAATGAAAATTTCAGTACGGAAGAAGCAGTCTGGGAAGAGAAGGTGGATCAGATCAGGATTTACTCTGGTTCAGGGTATCAGAGCGTCAGCGAAGTCCCGGCCGGGGCTATATGCGCAGTTACCGGCTTGAATCAAACGTATTCCGGACAGGGTCTGGGAAGAGAAGCGGGTGCCGGGCTTCCGGTCTTAGAACCGGTTCTGACATATACGATAAGTTTTCCTGAGGGAGAAGATGTACATCGGATGCTTCGGAAACTTCGGGAGCTGGAGGAGGAGGAACCCTTACTTCATATCGTTTGGGATGAAGAGCTGCAGGAGATTCATGCGCAGGTAATGGGAGAGGTGCAGATTGAAATCCTGCGTGATCTGATTCAGGAGAGATTTAAAGTCGGGGCTTCCTTTGATTCGGGAAACATCGTATATAAGGAAACAATTGAAGAACCTGTGGAGGGGGTGGGGCATTTTGAACCGCTGCGGCACTATGCCGAAGTCCATCTGTTGTTGGAGCCGGGGAGTCTTGGCAGCGGCCTGCGTTTTAAAAGTGGCTGCAGTGAGGATATCCTGGATAAAAACTGGCAGCGGCTGATCCTTGGTCATCTGGAAGAGAAAAATCACCGGGGAATCCTGACGGGTTCTGAAATAACAGATATGGAAATCACATTGACAGCCGGACGATCCCATCATAAACATACAGAAGGAGGAGATTTCCGGCAGGCAACTTATCGTGCGGTGCGGCAGGGGCTTATGCAGGCAAAGTCCATCCTTCTGGAGCCGGTATATGAATACTGTCTGGAGGTGCCTTCCGAAATGCTGGGAAGAGCAATTTCCGATATACAAAAGATGTATGGTACTTTTTCGGAACCTCAAATGGAAGGGGAGTATTCCATACTCACTGGAAGTGCACCGGTCGTAACTATGAGAGATTATCAGATGGAGGTAATTGCGTACACAAAGGGACGAGGAAGGCTGTCCTGCTTCCTGAAAGGGTATGAGCCCTGTCATAACGCGCAGGAGGTGATTGAAAGAAAAGGTTATAATCCCGAACGGGATGTGGAGAATCCTTCTTCGTCTGTTTTTTGTTCTCATGGATCCGGGTTTGTGGTTCCCTGGGATAAGGTCGAAGCCTATGCGCATGTGGAGAGCAGAAATGATCTGGTTCTGCATAAGGATTTGGTGACCGATACAGGGACAGCATCGAAAGGGTTGTCAAAAAGCCTGGAATTGGATAAGGAACTGCAGGAAATTTTTGAGCGTACCTATGGAACTGTGGAAAGAAAAAAATCCGGATTTACAAAAACCACATATGTGACCGACCAGGGAAGCCAATCGGAAAGGCCATTGAAAAGAAATTCGGAAGAAGAGTACTTGTTGGTAGATGGATATAATATCATATTTGCCTGGGAAGAATTAAAGGAACTGGCAGCAGCAGATTTGACCAGTGCAAGAACTAAATTGATGGATATTCTGTCCAACTATCAGGGATATAAGAAGAATAATCTGATTCTGGTTTTTGACGCCTACAAAGTAGAAGGAAATCAAGGCAGTATTACAGATTATCATAATATTCATGTGGTATATACAAAAGAAGCGGAAACGGCAGATCAGTATATTGAGAAGACAGTACATGAAATAGGGAAAAAATATCGTGTTACGGTTGCAACCTCTGATGCGCTGGAGCAGGTG
>CAMKHH010000074.1 GCA_946412445.1 uncultured Eubacterium sp. | reverse complement strand
AAATCAGACCTGCAGCAATGCAGGCATCTTTCCATATGGATACCGGAACCACGGTGGGCGGTACAGTGGAAGCTCCTACATTAAATAAGGAAGAAACAGAAACAGTAAGCGGCATAAATACCCGGTCCGGTAAGCAGATACAGGCAGATGTTTCCTATGCAGTGCAGGAAATCCTGAGCGTAGAAGGCACGATGAAGAACAGTACGGCGCTGCGGGCGATGCAGCAGGCCAACCTGCGTGCAGAGAAAGAGATAGCAGTCATGCGCGAGGAAGGAAAAGTAGTTCTGACCGAGGAGACAATCCGCACAAAAAGGATAGAAGCCCAGACAGCGGCGATTTCAGAGGCAGTCCTTTTGCAGATGGAAAAGAAAGCCAGATATGACCGCGGATCCGAGGACTATGAAAATGCGGCAAAAATGATTCAGGAACGGGTAAAACAGATTTTAGAGGACAAGAACCGTCCCTTGGTATAACAGGAGGACAGATGAAAAAGGGCAAATTAAAAGTATTGCTGTGCCTGCTTTTATTCTCCCTGCTTCTTTCGGGGTGCGAGGGAGATTATGGGTATTATGGAAAAGCAGACATTCCCCCGCTGGTGGAGCAGTGGAGGGAAGAGGTGGAATTTTATGCGGATATGTACGGGATTGCCGAGTACGTCGATGTGCTGCTTGCAATTATCGCACAGGAGTCCGGCGGTGATGCGGAAAAAACACCGGATATCATGCAGTGTTCGGCAAGTGCGGGACTTCCGGCAAATTCCATAACGGAACCGGTTGAGAGTATCCGGCAGGGGGTGTGGTATTTCAGTTCACTGCTCGCAGCAGGCACGGGCAAAGGCGTGGATATGGATTCCGTAATACAGGCCTACAATTTCGGCGGCGGATACATAGATTACATAGAAGCGGAACGGGACGGACACCACTCGGAAGCAGCTGCAAGGGAATTTTCCAGCAGGATGTGCGCACAGCATGGATACTCCGTATACGGAGACGTGCTGTATGTGGAGCATGTACGGTCGTGGCTGAGCGGCTCCGATGGCATGGGAGAAGGTGATTACGATACCATGCTGGCATGTATGCAGGAATATTTAGGAGTACCGTATTTGTATGGCGGAAGTGGGAAATATGGTATTGATTGTTCTGCACTCACGCAAAAAATCTTTAAGTCAGTGGGCATCACCTTGCCAAGAACGGCGCAATCACAATATGATTTTGTGACGCATATTTCGGACGCGGAAGCAGAACCGGGTGATCTGGTTTTCTTTGAGGGAACTTACGAAAGCGGCACATATATAACCCATGTGGGTATATATGTAGGAAACGGCAGGATGTTCCATGCAAGCTCCGGTAAGGGATATTGCTGTTACTCGTCAATAAACACAGCCTATTACCAAAACCATCTTGTCGGTTTTGGGAGGCCGTAAAGAAACAAGGAGGAAGAAACATGAAATATGGTAATTTCAAAAAAGCGCTGTTTTCAACACTGGTTACAATTCTGGTGGTTCTGCTTTTTCTGACGGGCACGTTTTTACTGGTTACGTCAAGAGATGGCACAGGGGAAGACAAATCGCAGACAGAGGACATGGCAGGACAAGAGGAAGTGCCTTTGGAACAGTCGGCCGGACAGGATCCGGAGCAGTTTTTACAGTCATTTGCAGAGGTTTTGTATACCTACGATACCAGGGAACGCAGGTTTTACGAAGGGACGGAAGCATTTATGACACCACAGGCATATGCGGAACTAGTGCCGTTTTCAGTAGGAGAATCAATGGAAAGCGGAGAGAAAATTCCGGCAGTGATATCTTCACTTCGGGAGGCGAAGTGCTATTATTGCTGCTTTTCAGAGACAGAGGCAGAGGTCATCATGGAGAGCTGTTTTACGCTGAACGGAAGCGGAAACGGGCAGATTATGCAGTATATCAAGCTGAATATCGAAAAGCAGAGCAATGAGTGGAAAATTACAGGTATCAATGTTTTAGATACTCTGGAACAGTGAGGTGGCAAATGAGACAAATAGAGGTGATCTGCGGCATTCCGGAAGACACCACATCAACCGGACTTGTAGAGAGGATTTGCCAGATGGCATTAGAAAGAGAAGTAAAGGTTGTTATACATCCATGCTTAAGCAAGCAGGAAGTGGAATATAAGACGTTTTCTATGGATAATCACGAGAATGTGGTTATTCTTCTACAGGAAAATATGGATATGTCGGCATCTTACCAGTCATGGGAAATTGCGGCACTCAGGGACATTAAAAGAATCCCGGTAGTTGTGTCGGTAGATAGGAAGCACTACGGTACGGATTACATGGCGGTTTTGTATGCTGCGGGGATTACGGACGCGGTTTATGAAGAAGATGCCGATGCGGAGGAATTGACGAAAAGAATCCTGTCAAGGCGCTCCAGAAGGGAATCCAGGGAATATTACGGAATCAGGTCTATGGATGAAGTTGTGTCAGTGCTGGATATTTTGGGAAAAGATACGCTTGAACGGTATGTCTATTATATCAGCGCAGGCATTGATGCCCATAATACACAGATCCGCTATCAGGAAGTCCGGGATAAATTAAGTTATGTTGAAAATTGCTGCCTGGCTGAACACCTTCCGGAAAATATCATACAGGAATTACAGTCAGATGAGGGATTTGCCTTATATCAGAATACTATGCAGAAAATGAAAAAAGGAAGGGAAAAGAAAATGGGTACAGGGAATTTAAAAGTGGGTCTCAGAATGGGGCCTTGAGAGAAAAAGGAGGAAATATTTAGTGAACGAAACACAGACAAAGGGGAATGAAGACCGCATTTCATTTATTATGGAAGAAATAGAAAAGCTTTCGACACATATTACAACGTACAGTGTAGGTTCTTACCCTGTTTTTTACTTACAGCTTCATAGTATTTTGAAAGTACAGGATATCCTTGAGATGCGTCTGTCCGATGTCTATGAATGTGTACATGGCAATGTGTATGTAAAAGATCAGATTATATGTGATGAAAAGGAAGTGGGACTGAGCGGGGAAGACAGAAAAAATCTGGCATGGTATGCGATGCAGCGCATAAAGGTCAGGAATACGGAAGAGGAACAGATGAAAGAAATGTATCTTTGCGTTAATAAACAGGGGAAACCGCTTCAAAAGCAGGTGTATAGAAAAATGCTGGAACGCTCCAGCAGTGAACTGGATCTGAGCAGGGTATACAATTCCGGGTATCTTCGCAGTCTGTACGGCTATCTTGAAATTGCATACGGTAGAAAAACCATAGAGGATGTTGCAACAGAATATCAGGTGGAGCGGTATTATCTGCTCAACCGCATTTTTAAAGGCATGAGCATTGAATATGACAGCCAGCTCTTAAATGAGGTGGCAAATATTGATGAGGCCGATTTACAGGAGGACAGATGCAGATTACATCAATAATAAAAAAACTGAAGGAATTAGCGCAAAAGAGTCCGGCAGGGGAAGAACTGGCAATGGAGGCGGCAGCAATGCTTTCGCTTCTTATGGCAGGTCAGGACGGCAGATGCACGATTCATCTGCTAAGGGGAGATATAACCGTATTCTTCTATTCCTCCCTTCCGGATGATGAGGCAGGATTCTGGAGATGCCCCCTGCCCGCAGTAGAAGAAAGATGCCGGATTAGGAATGACAGTCGGGCATTCGTGCTGTCAGATATGGGAAAGTATGAAGGATTCCTGATATTGGAAGGATGTCAGGGAGGAAGCGGATTGGCATCAGAAGATACGGAAAATCTGTTATGGATATTTCAATTATTCTGGTGTACGTGTCTTTTGGCAGATGAGTCAGAGAAGAATTTTTTTACCGATCCGGTAACGGAGCTGCCGGGAATAGCCGTATTTAAGCAGGCGGTATCCCGGATAATCGCCTCCAGGCAGGAAGGGTATCTTGTTGTTGCCCGGGTTCCGGTGTATTTGGAAAGACCGTATTCCGAAAACAGCATGGATTGCAGGCTTCAGGAGCTTGCGGGGTATTTTAGGGAAAAGGAAGGCATAACGGCTTACCGTATTGCGGCGGATATGATAGCTGTTCTGACAGATGGCGAAAAGGGGACGGCATTGGATCATATGCAGAAGATTATGCTGTTGCTGCCAGAAACGTCCTTGTTCCTGACATCGCTGGTGCATATGGAAAAAGAAAAGGTTTTAACGAAGATTCAGGAGGAAATGGGTAAGTTAGGGGAAGGCAGTACCGGGATCGAGACTTCCTGCCCAGGTCCAAGACTGCCAATATTCATAAAGGACAGAAACAAGGGGGATGGGAATGGAAAAAATTGACAAACTGCATTGTCTGCGGATTGCTATTGCAGTGTTCTTTGGATGTATGGCTTTCTTTTTCATTCCTCCGTCCATTGCATATGGGGAAGAGGTATACATTCAGGAGGAAACAGGGGAGAGCGAGCAGGAAAACTCCATATATGATGCGTTAAGAGAACGGATACAGGATTCTTGGGAGAGCGGCATGGAAAATTTGGAGGAAGTTAATCCGATAGAAATCAGCGGCAATTTTGCTGAACGGATCCTGCGTACCATAGCGGCGGCTTGTTACAGCAATTTAAAAAGCATAAAAGCAGGGGCACTGCTGATAGGGCTTGTTTCCTTTGTTTTGGGAGCAGCTATTGCACTGTTGGCAACAAAAGACAAGAAAATGCGGAAAACGGCAATCAGCGTCGGTATGATAGCGGTGCCGGTAATCCTTTTGATTATTGTATTTGGTATTTCCTGGTTTATCAGTATTTTCCGGTAACGGATTGATAACCGGTAAAACATATTATTTTAACGGAGGTGCGATCAATGAAAGACCAGTTGTATGAAATTTCAGGAAAATTTTTAGGCGGAAGAAAAGAGAAAGAACATTCTTATGCGCCAGAAAGGACAGATGGGCATCTGGAGCGTTATAAAAAGCTGATGGATACAGGGGAATATATGCAGATGGCTTTTGAAAAGGCAGGAGCAGACGGCACCCTTTCCAAAGTGGACAAGGACATTATTATCTGCATGGCATCAGATGCAATTACGGGGGATCCGTATGATCTGCGGTACAAGTCACAGAAGCTGGCGGACGTATACTATGTAAAAGTGGTCAGGGTGGACGATGAAAGTCGTACCGTCTGGGTAAGCCACAATGAAGCGCGGAAGGATAAACGTCCGGAAATCGAAGAAGAAATCAATAACCGGCTGAAAAAGGATAACGGGAATGCAAACTTGCGTGTAAAGGGCAAGGTAATCCGTATCCAGTCTAAAACGGTAGACGGAGAGAACATAGATACGGGCGTATGGCTGGACTTATGCGGTGTCGGAATCTTAGGGTTTGTGTATATCGGCGACTGGGCAAATACATTTACGTCCGCGTTGAAGGGAACAGTATCTTACGGTGATGTTGTGGAAGTATGCATACATGAAAAAAAGATAAGAAAGCAGAAGAAACAGGACATTATCTATTATGCCTGCTCCAGAAAGGAGCTGGTAGAGGATCCGTGGGAGCAGAAATCGCTGGAAGAAAAGTATCATGTTGGCGACATTGTGCGCATTAAGTGCCTGTCACTGAAAAAGGGGCACTGGTTTGGCGAAATCAATGGCTTGGAAGATATCCAGGTATTTACCGAGTACCCGTCATCAGCAAGAGATTTTCCAATTATTCCGGGCATGGAGTATATGGGAAAGATTTATTACATGAATACAAAGGAACGCTCCTTAAAAGCAAGGGTGTTCCAGGCGCTTACGCTGGAGGGATACGAAAAGCCGGAAAATAATCAGGAGGGAGAGGAAATGTAATGGCTGATACGGAAAAGACAACAGAGAGGGCTGCCCGCGATATAGTAGGTATGATGGGGTATAAGGCACTTTTTGAGTATATGCCGGAAATGGAGATCAGTGTGCCGGATTCGGATAAAAGAAATTCTCTGGATAAAATTGCCTACTATTACCGGAATGAGGAAATTGTACTGTCCGATCTGTATATCGGGTATGTGATAGCACTGTACAAGTATACAATCCCCAAAGTAGTGGCGGAAACGATTCAGGCATTAGGCAGTTTCTGGCCACAGAAGCGCGTGCCGCGCTATATTGACAGGGATGCGCTGCTCAGCAGGATAAAGAAGATGTGCAGTATGGGGATGCTGCGCAGGTTTGTCTACACAAAGGAGGGAAACAATATCGTCTTGTATTCTACAACGCCTGAGTTCTGCAAGGTCATATATCAGGCGCTAAAGCTGAATACGGATGCCAGACACGAAAAAGACATCCTTCCACCCCTTGAAATCGTGGAAAAAGCAGCCTCGTCACTGATTACAAATGAACTGATGAAAAGTCCGCATTTAAAAGAGTTTGATTTTATGCCTTCGTATCAGGATAAGGAAAACGGGAAAATCATC
>CAMKHH010000073.1 GCA_946412445.1 uncultured Eubacterium sp. | reverse complement strand
CCCCGTGTTTTAAATAAATTAATGTTATAATTAGTAAATCAAGAATTTACAGAGGAAAAAGGGGGGAAGTCATGACAGATAAGCAAATATTGATTATAGAAGACGAAAAACCTATTGCAGAAATCCTGGCTTATGGCTTTAAAAAAGAAGGCTTTTCTGTCCGCTGCGTTTATACGGGATCCGATGGATTGACGGCTGCAAGGGATAACCGGCCGGATATCGTCCTTCTGGACTGGATGCTTCCAGACTTAAGTGGCGTTGATGTGTGCAGAATGCTTACGGAAAGCTATAATATTCCGATTGCCATGTTAACCGCCAGAAGTAATATAGATGATAAGCTTTACGGTCTGGAAACCGGAGCAGACGATTATATTACAAAGCCTTTTGATTTAAGAGAAGTGATTGCCAGGGTAAAAACCATCCTTCGGCGCTATGAAAAGGTGTCTGGCATACATAGTACTCCCTCTTCCCTGCTTTACATGGAAGATCTGATTATTTCTGAAAAGGAGTGGACGGTCACCCAAAATAATGTGCGAATCGAACTTACACCAAAGGAGTTTGAACTGCTGTATTTTTTTGCCAGCCATCCAAAACAGGTATTCACCCGCTCCCAGTTATTGGATCAGATATGGGGATATGATTTTGAAGGGGATACAAGAACTGTGGATATTCACGTACAGAGACTGAGGAAAAAAACAGAACTGGGAAATGCTCTGGTAACAGTCTTTGGAGTGGGGTATAAGTATGAACCAACGAAATAAAGTCAGGTTCTGGAATGGTATCCGGTTTAAAATGACTGCAAGCCTCCTTATGCTGCTCACTTTCAGCGGATTTCTTTTATATTTTCTGGTTACTGCAATGATGAACAGAAATATACAGTCTCAGATCACTTCTGACCTGCAAAAGCTCCAAAGCAATACAGAAGTATATGTCCGCCAGCTGCTAATGCTGAATGATCAGAACAATGATGAATACAGTTATGTTAATTCTGCCTCCGAAATTGCGGAAGAGCTTTATAATACCAGCCATAATAGTCTCATATTATTTACAACGGATGGTACCTTCATCATTGATTATGGATTTGGAGAGAAGCATAACGGCCTCTCTGAAAATATTATAGATAGTGATGCCTTTCGTACTGCGGGCAAGGGAAGGGCCGCATATCAGTTAATATCAGATAGTGGAGGAATCTATGATGTCTGGTTTTCCATGCCTTTAGTCATTGCAGGAAAAGATCTGGGAATCATCACTTATTATCTGGATTATTCCGGTCAATACAAGCAATTTGATGATATTGCCCGTACTATTTTGCAAATTACCTTGATTATTTTACTTCTGTTTTCCGGCTTTATGTTATTCCTGCTGTCAAAAATTATTCTTCCAATTCAGACTTTAAGTAAAATCTCCACCCAAGTTGCAGATGACATGAATCAGAATAAACTCAGCACCGGAAACCTGATTGGGAAATCCTTAAGCGGAAGGCAGGATGAACTGGGTCAGCTTTCAAGGAATTACAGATTGATGTTGAGAACCATAGAAAAACAGTTTACGAAAATTCAGGAGGATAGAAATAATATTCTTCAGCTGCTTAACAGCAAGCAAGAGTTCTACAACAACGTAACCCATGAACTGAAAACGCCGCTGACAACCATCAAGGGTTATGCACAGCTTCTGGAAGCAGATGGGCTTGAGGATGAAGAACTGTTTCATACTGCACTCACACATATTCAACACGAAAGCAGCCGCCTTCATCAGATGGTAATACAACTGTTGGAGATGTCAGATAAGGAGCTTCATACGCAATTGGTGCCATTTAACATATCCTCCACATTAAATTCTGTTGCCGCCTCCATGTCGCTGAAAGCCAGGCGCTACGAAAATGATATTCTTACAGAAACCACCTCTGTATTAATGATTTTGGGTCATGAAGAACGCATCCGACAGCTATTTATTAACTTAATTGACAATGCAATTAAATACGGACAGGCCAAAGAGCCAATTATTGCATCGGCATCTCTGTGGGGAGAAAAAGCGGTTATACAAATCAGCAATAAGGGATCCGGAATCCCCTTGGAGGAACTGGATTCTATCTTTGATCCCTTTTACCGGGTGGATAAAGAACAGTCCCGTGAGATGGGCAGCGCCGGGCTGGGTCTTTCCATCTGCCGTAAAATTGTGGAAGAACATCATGGGGAAATTACTGCTGAAAGCAAACCTGACGAACTCACAACATTTACAGTAAGCTTTGCTCTGTACGAGGAGGATCACGAATATGCGAAAAATATATAAAGCTGCGGTACTTTTTCTTTCTATCTCACTACTCTCGGGCTGTTCTTATCAGAACTATCAGAAAACAATTGTTCTTCCTGTTGAAACTTCTGATAAAGCTGCAAAAACTCAACCCTCAGATGAAGACTGGAGTCTCAAAAGGATTTATCAGTATCAATACTCCTCCAGCGATTTATCTTTTTCAAGCAAAGAATTATTCAGCTCAATCGGCTGGTCGGGGACGGAACATCTTCTTTATACTCTGGATGGAAGAAGGGGAGAGGATGTTATCATTAACAAGGTGGATATCCGATATGGATTTTATGAAGAATATGCAAATCTCGGTCCCATAGAGTACAATCAAATGCAATTGTCTCCTGATGGAAAATATCTTCTTTACGACGCGTACAGCGAAGACAAATCTCAGGTGTTTTTAAACCTGTATTCAATTCCGGAGCAGAATACGAGCCAGATTGCTGCCCTTCCAAATCCTGAACCAAATCTGATGCTGGACTACACATGGTCCGGAGACAGCAGTACCATCTTCTTTTATTATGCATCGAAGAGGCTTCCTAAAGTTATAGACAAATATTCCGATAAAACCGTTTCTGAAGCAGCATCCATGGATGAAAAAACTTTTTATTCAGAAGAATACGGTAATCTTCTCATGGAAGTGATGTCCTATAACCTGAATCGTGGACAAACAGAGTACTTTTGCATTGAAAATCAGGAATATGAGAATACCGACGGGTTTGAGCTTTCCATAAATAAGCAAGTACTCTCCAATGTTTTTGGTACGAAGATATTAGCTGCCTTACCATATAATTATAATTTTTATATTGCAGATTTATCGGCTGACAAAAGACTCTCGATGAGTTCTGATTATTATTCCGAACGGGGGAAGGAAGCACCACCTTTTATTTTTTCTCAAATCACCGATCATTACCTCTGTGCCAGGGATGAATATGGGGAGTTTAATTATTTTATCAGCTTGGATTACCCTGATATGAAACTGTCCAAAATATCCTACATGGAGAACAGTGATATTGTCCTGACTAACGATGAAAGTCATCTGATTCAGGTTGACCACTATGGGGATGAGGATTCCATCGTCTACCTGTATACCTGTGTAGATAATAATCCCTCCACACTATCTGATAAAGTTCTTCTCTATCAGACAAAGGACAATATCTCGGATATACGCATCACACCGGATGACAGACATATTATTATACGTACTCAAAACCAGGAATCCCTTAGCACCTTTGCATATGAAGCCGAATCATATGGTTTCGCACTTGAAGACTTTTTAGATAAAATGCCCCAGGCAACCGAGCATAAAGTTACAATTCTGGAATTGTAACTTGTTGCAACTTAGTTACAAGAAATCGAATTTACGGAAATATCCCTCTGATATACTTTATCTATAGCCATTATCCTGGTCAGATGAAGGGGGATTTATTATGACGACACTTATGATACATGAAACAGCAATCCGGCAAAATGTGAGAGAAATTCGGACTCGCACGGATAAACGCATTATTGCTGTAGTGAAAGAGAACGGCTATGGCATAGGGCTAAAAAACGCTTATGAAATTCTGCACAGCAGTAAAATAGATTTTTATGCCGTCTCCAGTCCTGGAGAAGCTTATACTTTAAGAAACCTTGGATGCAAGGATGATATTCTTCTTCTCACTCCTGAATTATCAGTGGAGGAGTGCTCTCATCTCTTAATTCAGAATATCATATTTTCTCTTGGCAGTTACGAGCAGGCAGATATACTAAAAGAAGCCTCTGCCCATACAAAAATCATACCGCGCGTCCATCTTGCACTTGATACCGGTCTTGGAAGATATGGATTTCCATGGGATGAGCCGGAAACAATAAGATTATGCACATCCGGTGCCAGAATTGAAGGATGTTATACACATTTTGCCACCAATGGGAGTAGATTTAAAAAGAATGTTCGTTTGCAGCTTCATAACTTTGAAAAAGCACTCCATATGCTTACAAGCATGGGAATTTCCTATGGTATGACCCATGCTTCCGCCAGTAAATCCTTTTGTGAATTTGGAGACCTGGGATTTGATGCCATAAGACTCGGTTCCTTGCTGCTGGGATGTATCCATGGAGAAAATGCTTTCCGAAGAGCAGTCTGGCTTGAATCTCCTGTTTATATAACCTCGATTCAAAAAAGGGGAAAACAAATCGGCTATGACGGAAAGTTAAAATTAAAAAGAGATACCAAAGTGGGGATCGTTCAGGCAGGATATTCAGATGGTGTTTTTATTGGAAGTCAGGATGGTGAAATGTCAATTTTTATACAGTTCTTAAGTATTCTGAAAAATCTGGTTACTTATCGGACCCGGAGAAAGTATGTAAGGATAGACGACATCCCTGTTCCGGTTCTTGGAAAAATCGGCTTGAACCACCTGCTTGTGGATTTGACAGACGGAGGGTATCTGATTGGCGACCAGGTTCGAATTGAAGTGAATCCTCTCTTTGTTCCCCAAAAGGTAGAGCGAGTCCTTATAGCTTCTGAAGAGTTGGAGCTAAGCAAATCCAGATGGCTGCTATTTTCCGCTCAGACAGGACTGATAGCGCCGGAAGCTTTCTCTCACAGTGATGTTCTTAAGCATAACCTAAATATCTGATTTATACAGAAAAATCCATAAAAGCTGCGTAGGTAATGGAACCAACGCAGCTTTTATGGATAAAAAATTACACAATCTGAAGTTTATACTTTTGGATTTCCTTTTCACTGGATACTTTCTCAATTTCAGCTCCCAGACTCTTAAGCTTTCCTTCAAAGTCCTCATATCCACGCTGAATGTAAACAATGTCATCCACTACAGTGAATCCTTCTGCAGCAAGGCCTGCTATCACAAGTGCCGCTCCTGCCCGCAAATCAGGCGCACTGACTCTTGCTCCTGTAAAACCTTCCACGCCATCAATAATTGCCGTATTACCCTCCACCTTTACACAGGCACCCATCCGGGATAATTCATCTGCGTATTTAAACCGGTTTTCAAAAATACTTTCTGTTACAATACTTGTTCCATTAGCAAGTGCCAGTGCTACAGAAATCTGCGGCTGCATATCTGTTGGAAATCCAGGGTAAGGCAATGTTTTCACATGCGTCCGCCCCAGCCGCTTTACCGCACTTACACGAACAGAATCATCAAACTCTTCCACATCGCACCCAATCTCTTCCAGCTTTGCCGTCATAGCTTCAAGATGCTTTGGAATCACATTCTTTATCAGTACATCGCCCTTTGTAGCTGCAGCTGCAAACATATAAGTTCCCGCTTCAATCATGTCCGGAACAATAGAATATGTTGTTCCGTGAAGACACTCCACGCCCCGGATACGGATGACATCCGTACCGGCTCCTTTGATGTTAGCTCCCATACTGTTTAAAAAGTTGGCAACATCCACAACATGAGGTTCACGGGCGGCATTTTCAATAATTGTATTTCCTTTCGCCATAGATGCGGCCATCATAATGTTAATCGTTGCTCCTACAGATACCATATCCAAAAAGATATGGCTGCCTGTCAAATTCTCTGCGGAAGCAAAAATCGCTCCATGTAAAATATCCACTGTGGCTCCAAGCGCACGGAAGCCTTTTAGATGCTGATCAATCGGGCGGCTGCCTATATTGCATCCTCCCGGAAGCGGAACCTCTGCTTTTTTATATTTTCCTAACAATGCTCCTAACAAATAGTAAGAAGCACGAATTTTCTTAATGAATTCATAATCTACACTGATAGAACCAATGGTCGATCCATTGATCTTGACCGTATGGCGGTCAATACGTTCCACTGTTGCTCCAATTACAGAAATTGCCTCAAGAAGTACGTTGATATCACTGACATCCGGTAAATTCTCAATCCGGACAGTTTCATCTGTCATAACTGCTGCTGTCAGTATTGCAAGCGCTGCGTTCTTGGCTCCCCCAATTTCCACCTCGCCAACGAGAGGATTTCCCCCTCTTATTACATATTGTTCCATGAGCCACCTCTTTATTATTCCGGTTATCTTACCCTCATAGAATAACCGATTTTCATTTTCATTATCCTTCTGTCACTATATATTAACCCAACTCAAAGATTTTGTAAACAAAATTTAATTTTTTCTCTATATTGATAAAGAATGACAATCTATATTTT
>CAMKHH010000072.1 GCA_946412445.1 uncultured Eubacterium sp. | reverse complement strand
CCACTGAAGGCGATGAGCAGCAGAATCAAAAGCAGTATGCAAATATTTACAACACCGTTTGCTGCACGAATTACCCTTCTTCCAATTCGTTCTGTGGTTATGCCCATATGGAGTCCTTTCTGTCTAATTAGTTTCCAGAGTAGTTTTTCTTACGGGACTGGATTACAACAAATGCACCCAATGCACCGATAGCAAGTACGATCATTGCGATAAACGGAAGATCGTTTACTGTGAGACCTGTTTCTGTAATAGAGTCCTCATCAAAAGTATTTGTGAATGCTGCGGCATTTGTCAATTTACCAATATTCTTTGAATCCGTAGAAGCAAGTTCATTTGTATTTTTCGTAATCGTACTGGAAGCTCCATTTACTGTCAGATCGATTTTAGCCTTGTAATTTAAATTAGCGCTTTCATCTGCCTTAAATGATGCACCAACCAGCATATCAAAGAATTTCAGCTCCTGGCCATGCTTCAGGTTAATTGACAGTGGTGAGCCCGCAGTAACTTCAATATATGGATAACTATTATCATCTGTTTTAACAGTGAATGTACCATTTGCAGTCGTAGGTGTGATAACACTTGAGTTTTCGATCAGATATGCTCTGTATTTCGCACTCGTTTGTGTACCTGCTTTCGTGGTATCAATAGTAAATGCGAAGTATTTGTTTTTATCTGCTTTGTCACCATCCACAGTTTTCTTAACAAGCAGTGAGCCATTGTCAGCTACAGGATCTGTTCCATCACCACCGGCTCTTACTTCAAACACATTGGTAAATTTAAATTCATTATCATCACCCGGTGTTACATCTATCTTTGCTCCGGGATCTCCGTTGTCATCAAGTTTCTTTACACCAATGCTGTCAATCACGTAGGTTCCAGCCGTACTACCGTTAACTACAGATGCAGTTACTTCATACTCATCTGCAGAGTAAGTCATGGTTTCGCCTGTACCTACGGTGTATGTATCGGCAATCTCCTTTACAATATAGGTATAAGAACCAGGGGCTTTCCATGTTACACCATCAAAAATTTTACCAGTTTCCTTTTCATAGGTTTTCACACCGGCTTTCGGTGCAGGTGAAACAGGATTATCCGAAGATTCGTCAAATCCAATGCTGAGCTTTCCTTTGCTAAGTCCCGAAATCGGGGTTCCCACAGTCGGCATGGCTTCACCATTGATAAGTGTTGTTGCGTTATCCTCACCATTGTATGTATCCGCCGTAAATTCAAAGTCAAAGTTAAATCCGGTACTCGGAATCTCTGTTCCATCGTTCATCTCCAGCACCTTTTTGATTTTAACGTTGTCAGCATTTGGACCGGATGTTGCACCAGGGGCTGCAAACACAGTCGTCAGGCTTCCCAGACTCAGTACTGCTGCCATTCCAAGCGACAGTAATGCTTTTAATTTCTTGTTTCGTTTCATAATTCTCTCCTTATTGTGTGATTATTTTGTATTTATATACTCATGGGGAAGGGTTGGCAACGCCTTTCCCATGCTATATACTTCTTCTTCTGAGGATGGTCATTACCTTCCCCAAGGTGTCTTTTATCTCAACCAGGCCGTATACCCGGCTGTCTGTAGCATTTTCCCTGGCATCTCCCAGGACAAATACCTGGCCTTCGCCCACTGTTACGGGAAAGTCAATACCGGTTTCGTACCGGTGTGTCGGTTCATAGATATCGGACTCCTGCTGTAATGCTCCGTTGATAACAAGACCCTCCTCGGTGATATCCACCGTATCTCCTGCCGTGGCAACCACCCGGCGCACCTGCCGTTTGCCCTGATAGTCCAGAAGAAGTGCATCACCAAAGACATAATGCTTATCCAGCCGATAGAAGATGACGAGGTCGCCGTCCTTGATTGCCGGATTCATAGCAGGCTCCAGGTTGCGGTGCATGCCGTATACAAAGGTAAACAAAAGGAATACGGCCAAAACTACACCTGCAATTTTCAGAAGCAGCGCTACCAGCTCCCGAAAGAGGGAGACTGCTTGCCCGCCCTTTTCCCGGACTGTGCTTTCCTGTGGAGTTGTCTCCATTCCGTCTGTATTATCCATGACGCCTCCGCTTCACAAAACGACTTAGGACATAGCAGGCTCCTGTCAGAGACAGTACCGTACCTGAAAGGGAGATGGCATTTTGCATCCTACCGCCGGATACCCCGGCTGAAACGACACTGCTACGGGCATTCACAAAGTCAATCCTGCAGTTGGTGCCGGGTATTGTAACAGCACCCGTGTCCATGCCACTTTTGGAACTGCCATTATCAATCTTGTAAGTGGTACTGTAACCCGCGGCTATCGTGTCATCCTCCTTGATACGCACCTTGCTGGTTTCCGGAATATTTTTTACGGTAATCGTCTGCCCATGCTTGAGCTGTAAGACCGCACTGCCTGTACTATCCAGGTTAAGTGTATCGTCTGACGGAGCGGCTGCACCAGAGCCGGAGATTGTTCCGCCTGTATAAGCAAAGGTTCCGGTAAGCGGCGTACCTTGGTTATTCAGCAGCGTAATCGTAAAATCAAACACTTTGTTTTTGTCCCCATAATCGCCTTCCACCGTCTTCGACAGCGTTAAATCCACCTTCACCGCTTCCCGCCACTTGGCATATAGGCTTTTTGATTTAACTTGAGCAGTAACAGTAACGAGATCTCCAGGCGCATAGGCAGTTCCAGTGCCGTCTGCATTTTCGGTCCACTTCTCGAAGACCTTTCCTTCCGGAGCAGTAAAGTTCGCCTCGCCTGTTCCTGTTCCAACATCTGCCGCAGGAATGGTTATACTGCTTCCTGGAAGCTTTTGGAAATACTTTTCCTCACTGCCATTGTTTGCATGATATGCAACCGTTCTGGCAGGATTTTCGTAGTTGATATTATCATTGTCCAACAGCATTCCGTCAAAGGAATCCACCGACCGATTCGTGAAATCGGTATAATTACTCGGAGGCATATGCGTTTTCACCGCTGTATTGCCGCTGAATACCACCTGATCCGAGATGTGGATTTTTTTATAATAATCGGCTGCAGGTTCAATGGGGTCAGTATACTTATAATCCCCTACGTAGATGGCTCCTCCGTTTTTGACCGCTGTATTATCTGATATTTTACCGCCATTTAAGATAATGGTCGCTAATTCCTGTTTTGTTCCCTGTGTTAACTTTCCTGCATAAATAGCACCCCCATCTCCTCCTGCTTTATTTCCAGTGATTTCACCACCGTTCATGGTGAAAGTTCCCCCTCCTACCCCTAGCTTTACGGCTACATAAACAGCACCAGCATGTCCTGCTGCTTCATTTCCGATGATTTTGCCTCCGTTCATAGTAAAGATTCCCTTTTCCGTAATGGAGACCGCACCACCGTAACTGCTGGTTCTTGTATAACCATTGGAAATTTCACCGTCGTTCATAGTAAAGGTACCTGATGCTATACGAACAGCACTTCCATTCTGATTAATGGAACAATCCGTAATCTTTGCACCTTCTTCCATGGTGAAACTGCCAGCCTCTTCTATCTCCACGCCGCCATTTCTCTGCAACGCAGTAGCACGCGAGCCCATACCTGCCAGAACAACATTTTTTATTGTAAGACTGCCACCTTTCACTGCAAAATGGCGCCCATCTAAAGAAGTATCCGTTTGTTTTATAGTACGTATGGTATTGTCAGAGGTAAGCGTAATCTTCTTCGTTGCCGGAATTTCAACTCCAAGTCCCATGTCTGGATCGTCCTGCGTGGCTACTATGGTATAGGAACCACTTGCTGCATAATTGTCGCAGATTGCAACTGCAGCTTTAAGCGTATCACGTCCGGCGATAAAGGCATCGTCACTATCCCGATATACAAGATATCTTGCAGTTCCCCAACTTGCATAAAAAGTTTTGTTCGCAGAAATCACTACCTGTTTCCCCGGCAGATTACCGCCATCAGCAGTTCCCCCCTTGGACTCTGCCCAGCCTAGAAATACTTTCCCATCCGGTGCGGTAAATCCTGCCTCTGCCAAGGTAGGCATTGTAATCGAGGTAGCGACTTTGCTTCCGGTCTGGATCGCATAATCCGGTTCCGCGGGAACTTTATCGTTATTCGCTTTAAACAACGCTCTGAGGTGCGGATTACGATAGTTGATATTGTCATTGTCCAAAAGCAATCCATCAAAAGGATTCGGTGTACGATTTGTATAGTAGTCATAATTGCCGGGAGGCGCTTGTGCACCTACAGCATCCCCCGCCGTATTCTTCTCAACCGTTGCACTGCTGGCAATACTGATATTATTATAGTATGAGGCTGGAGAACTAATTGGATTCTGATCATATATACAGTTTATCGTATAGATACCACCACCGTCTGCACCTGCTGTGTTCCCGGAGATTTCACCGCCGGTCATCTTAAAGAAAGCATAAGCGGCAGTATTTCTAAAACTCAGATAGACACCGCCTCCGTTGGCAGCGGCCTTATTCCCAGAAATCTGTCCTCCATCCATCGTAAATGTACCGATGACGTTGTTGTAGCTGTTTACATAGACTCCTGCTCCATTCTTCGCTTCATTTCCAGAAATTTCGCCACCAGTCATAGTAAAGGTACCCGTGTTGCTCCCAGCATATTTGGAATGGGCTTCTACATAGACACCTCCTCCGTTGGTAACGGCTTTATTCCCGGAGATTTCACCACCCTCCATGAAAAAGCTGCTCTTAGCATCTACAAAGACACCTCCACCATCCTGAGAACGTATTTCATTATTGTATATTTTCCCCGCTTTCATGGTAAATGTAGCACCTGAAAATACACAGACACCTCCACCGGCATATTCTAGTGTACTGTCAAAAATTTCGCCGCCTTCCATGATGAAGCTGCTTCCGGTTCCACTCGTACAGACAGCACCCGCCCCATAGTTTGATGTACTCCCAAAGATTTTGCCGCCTTTCATGGTAAATGTGGCACCTGACTGCACACAGACACCTCCGCCACTAGCGAAGTATACCGAATTCCCAGAGATCTCGCCATCATCCATAACAAATTCTCCACCGGAATTCACGAAGACGCCACCTCCCTCTTTATATGCAGAATTCGCTGAAATTTCACCGCCCTTCATATTAAAGACAGCATCCGAGCCTACATGAACAGCACCACCATTCGTACCTGAAAAGCATTTTGTAATCTTTGCACCGCTTTCCATCGTCAATATGCCATTAGAACTTATCCGCACACCGCCACTCTCCTGACTTGATGAAGCGCTTGAGGAATATGCTGTGCCCGAAAGACTAATATCTTTCAGCGTCAGAGAACCCGAGACTTCAAAATGCACTACACCGTTCCCCCTCGAACTCTGCTTAATCGTATAGAGTCCCCCAGGCGCAGACGTAAGCGTGATGGATTTTCCTGCTGGAATCGTTATAGATTTAGGCAGTTCAATATCTTTCTTAATCTGAATCGTCCCACCATTATCAACCTTTGCAAACGCCGTACGCAAGGTCGACTCATCCTCGGCATACTCAATCGCACCAAAGGGCATTACATCCGGCGGAGTCCGCATCCCGGCATCAATATTCACAGCCTGTGTACCCGCCTCCATGGCGATAGGCTCGGAATATACAGTCGTGTAATCGTCATTAAAATCCGCAAACCGATTGTCAGCAGTAATCCCCGCAATAGGCAGCAGATATTCTGTACCATTAATTGTGGTACCGGATATCCCCACTACATAACTTCCAGGCTCCATGTTTTCAAATCTATATGTACCATCGCTATTGGTTGTTACAGTTTCGACTGCATCAGCCTTATTGTCTGCTTTATATAAGCTGACCTCATAATCGGCAAGGGGCTGTTCACCGCTTTGGCGGATGCCATCACCGTTGAACACACCGTGTTCAGCATCTTCTGAGATATCCAGCCAAAGCGAGCCGCTGATGCTGTTTGGGTAATCTGTCTTCCCAGACTCATCTGGTTTCTCAGGCTCATACTCTTTCCCACCCGTCTCCACACCATTCTCCCCGGATAGTTCTTCGCTATCTTGTTGGAGCACTGCATCCGTATTTTGCACTTTCTCAGCAAATACTGTAAATGCATCCGAGGGAAAGGAGGCTGCTATCATAGTGAAGGCCAAAAGAAAGCACACTATCTTATGCCAGCAGTCCCTGCCTGTTCTTATGGAATGTTTTGGTTTATAACGTGGTTTTATCATCTTACCTTCCTCTTTTCCCTGAAATGCATACCAAAAAAGTAATGTATTATTTCGTATTACGCTTACTTCGAATCTTTAAATTAGATTCTATCAGGAAATATATTCCAATTTATCAGTTTGATGTAAACGACGTGAATTTTTGTACAAACAACACATTTTTCGTATAGTATCATTAGCAAAGTGATTGGCACATTCTATACGACTTTACCTGTTAACCGGGCTTTGGCATCCACAGGCATATGCCGTGGAATAAGTATCTTTGCTTCAAATGTGTTTTCTTCCACATCAAATTGCGTCATAAGAAATCCC
>CAMKHH010000071.1 GCA_946412445.1 uncultured Eubacterium sp. | reverse complement strand
CGTCTGATTTACACGAACCGGATAACTGGAGATTCTGCTTTAGCTTCACCATGGCGGCATGGAACAAGTTCAGATACATCTCTTTTCCGGTTGCCTCATACAACTCAATAACAATTCGCATCTGCTCACATGTATGGGGACCGTGCCCGACAAACCCGATCTTGGGATCTGTCAGATTCCCCTCCCGAATATCATTTCCGGGAAAGTCTGCCGGATACATTGAATAGTCTGCATACAAAAATTCGCAGAAAGTTAAATATCCTTGTTTATTTAATATCTGATACAGTGCCAGAAGGGGTTCGATGATCATTAAGCCATGCCCTTTGCTGCCATCCTCATCCGGTATCTGATAAAAACTACGGTTCGCCGCTGCCGGTCCGTACTGCCGGACAATACAGTCCGCCAGTCTCTCCATTGCCTTTAATACCACAGCATCTTTTGTATGATGGTAATACACCAGTAAGGTGTTCAAAAGCCGGCTCTGGGTCCAGAGTTCGCCGCTGCGTTTTCCATTGGAAAACCGATGGTTTTCCAGGTAGATACCAATATAACCATCTGCATCCTGATGATCCAGATAGTGACAGACCATCTGCCCGGCTCTTTTCTCCATCACCTTGTCACCTAAGGCAAAAGCCAGTCTGATATATGCTTCCGCCCAGTTTCCTTCACTTTCACCCGGCCACCAGGAGCTCCAGTAACCGTCGGTACGATTATCTGTCCGGTTCCTGCCGAATAAATCACCGGTGACATCCTCACACAATCTGTCAAGATTGCCTGTAATCCCCTTCTTGTCGCGCTGTAAAAATTCCTGAATCCAGCCTTGGGATTCAATTGTTCCATTAATTCTATTCAGTGCCGTCTTCACTTTCCACCCCGATTTCTTTTCCGTCTATTTTTAAAATACCTGGTTTCGGCGTACATACCTGGAGAGCTCCATCTTCCAGACGAATGAATAAGAAATCTTCACCGGTAAACTCGACATGCCTGCCATGTAAACGACAGTCTACCTGCAGCGGATTTTTGCTGTTCAGTTCTCCGCTTCCAGTGAATATCGCACTGCCATCTTGAAACAGACAGCCATTCTCCCACCGGTTTGGCCTTGCCCCGGTTGCAAGAATCTCCCCTGCAAGGACTTCCGGCTCCGGAATACTGCAATCCCTGGTCGCTCTTTCTATTATCTGACAATCTGACTCCGACAAAAGAGTGCCATTATTGTATCTGGTTGCTGTTCCATAAACGAGCAATTGATCTGGCGAAAGTTTCTGCAGAAAACCAAAGCATCGGGGATCCATGCTCTCCGGCATTAGTAGAACGACCGTATCATAAGTCTGGTTCCCGTATACCGCTTTACCATTCTCAATCTTCAGGCTGCCATTGACTATTTCCGTCGTTGGTACTAAATCAAAGAGTAGTTCATCATACAGCTTCGCTGCAGTACGGAATACAATCTCCATATTCTTGTTCTGTGGTGTCCAGCCAGGATGTGGATTGTTATATAGACGCCAGTTTGTGAGAGCCTCCATGCCAAACAGCATCAAGACCCGCGAATCCGGCTGAGATATTTGATGATCGTCAAGCAGGCGGACCCGGCTATCCATTTTTTCTAATTCTTCGAGCAGATCCGGCTGATATAATTGAAGAACCATTGGTTCATTGGGGCATTCATAGCCGAGATAGTGGGTTCTTCCACTAAATCTGACGTTGTTCCAGGTTTCTTTAAAATATGTTTTTATATCCAAAGTACCCATGGAGTACCACATATTGTACCAGATGCTACTGCCCCACTTATGAGCCAGCGCGGTCCGGATCGGCATAAGAACGGTTTCATCGGTTTGTGCAATATCGCGGACTGCGTCCCACCAGTAGAACCCGTTTTTAAAGACTTCAAAATTCAGCGCTGAAACACTCCCCCACCAGGTCGGATGAACACCATAGAACGCATCCGGTCCAAGAATCTCTTTCACGGCCTTTAACATCTCTCTGTCATTATCGGCCATAATCTGCCGCAGATTCTCATTATAACGATTGATTGCAGCAATACTCTTCTCCTCTTGTCCTGCAGGAGCATAGTATAAACACAGCATATCTTGATACATATCTCTGCCACCATAGATTTCCCGGTAATGTCCGGCCATCGCATCTGAGACAGACAGATGGCGGATAAATAGATTATTATTATGCTCATCCAGTCTGTCTTCTTGTACTTTCAGTATTACATCATAGCCCCACTCATCACTGAACACTCCGTCAACATGAGCTGCTTTTGCTGCTTTCAGCATTCCGCGATAGTAATCCATCAAATGCGGAGAAGCCAGATCCGGAATTGCCTGTAAAGTTCCTACGATGACCAGCGCTGTTTTGCCTGCACTCTCCATTCCGGCCTGAATCAACAGCGTGTTTTCCGGTCTTCCCTCCGCTGTCTCTTGTAAAGTAATATTGATTCTGGCCCTGTCCTTAATCATCTGACAGCTTTCCGGCACATATTCTGCGTCCGAGCTTTTTTCGAATGCCCATGCACCCAGGACAACTTCCGGCCCATTCTCACCACTTATGCGCCAGAAATGATGTACGGGTTCAATATCAAGTTCGACGGAGGCATGGCCATTTTCATCCAATTGCACTTCTACCATGTGTGCAAGCCAGGCCCGATCCTCCGGGTACTGCTTGAAAAAACCCGCTCCTTCTTTGCGGACACAAGCCTCTACATATAGTCTTTTTCCTTTTTTGTGCAGATAATCGGCACATTTACGGAAATGTTCCTGCAGCACCACATTCGCGAATGGTTTTTCTACCCAGTGGTCTGCAACACAGATCGCATCTGCACCAAAACGCCTGGTCAAATCGGCTAGCTTTTCGATTAGATTTTCATTCATCGAACGGTCATCCCATTTCCAGTATATGATAGATTGATTCATTTTCTCCTCCTGAATTTGTGTATTATTTATATATGAATCTCAATAAATACACAACATTTGTATAAATCTATTATATATTATCTTTTTACAGAAAGCATTGCTTATATTGGGATGTTTTAGTATTATATTGCTCTTACACGTTTACTCAAAAAAAGCATGTCGAAGACGAACAAAAGATTTATCTTCTGTTGTCTTTGACATGCTTTTTGGAATAGTAAGCAGATATTACACGGTTGTATGTACTTTATACTGTTTTTTAGTCTTAGATGGGGAAACTCCGGTCTTACGTTTATAGACTCTGCTAAAATAACTAAAATCATTGAATCCTACAGCAAAGGCCACCTCACCAATACTCATATCGGTCTCCTTCAGCAACTCTTTCGCATGGCAGATACGCACCTCGTGCAAATATTCCATCACCGTCTGATCTAAGGTCTTTTTGAATATTTTACATAAATAAAATTTACTGATATAAGCCACATCTGCTATCTGTTCCATGGTCAAATCCTCCATGTAATGATGGTTTATATAATCTACGACATTATTGATGCGGCTGTTGTTCTTTATCTTCATCTCAAATTCTGAATTGGTCAGTACACGAACCATATATTGGCGCAGCAATATAACCAATATTTCCATGATATTTCCCTTGATTGCTAATTCATATCCACTTTTTTCTTCCTTCATCTCATTAACGGCTTTCACAATATGTCCCGCCAGCTGTTCGTTCTGACCCAGGCTGTTTTTAAATAAAATTTCCTTACGTAGAATCGACTGCATATATCTGCTTTCTGAGATATCCAAAAAACCGCTTTTAAGCAGCTCCACATTAAAAATGATGCAGTAAAGCCGCAAAGGGACCTGAATGTGGGAGCAGCAATGAAGCTCATTAGGATTTACCGTTATGATTTCTCCTGCTCCAGTACGAACCAGATGGCCTTCACATTCTACATCAATGGCCCCTTCAACGACATATGTGATTTCAAAATGCTCATGCCAGTGTAAATCGAATAAACCACCCGGTATATAGTACTCAAAGTAAAAAGCCCTCACAGGTATATTTTTATCTGGCATCAACACGTCTTCATGCGTATTGTTCAGTTTATTATTCATTTTCATCACCCTTAACTAAATCTTGCTACGAATAGAGTATACCACAAGGAAACAAAATTGTGTAACCGTAAAAACAGGAACCAGGACATATATCTTCTCTGTCCTGATTCCTGCCATCTGCTATCTTGTCATATCCACCCACTGTATTTCCAACCCGGGTTTCACCGGTTCAAGTGTGATTTCATATGCACCGGCTTCCAGATAGATATTATTTAATTTTATCAGCGTCCATTCTCCGCCTGTTCCGTTTGTCTGGATTGTCACCACCGCCCGTCCGTTCATCAGCAGATTACAGGAAGACTGTGCTACTTCTGAAAGGGGGGATCTCACTTTCACCAGAAACTTATACCGTCCGCTGTGTTCCAGCCGTACTTGGAAATGCTCACTTTCAGTCGGAACAAACCGTACAGTTTCAAATGAAAATCCCTTTGGTTCCTTCCGGGCATCGTCCGGAGTCTGTCCGGATCTTTGTGCCGCCGGAGACTGCAGGATAAATCTGCAGATATTGACAGCCGACCTTTGCAGCTCACCCACTGTAAGCCTTCCATCCTCCAGGGCTTCCAGCAGATTATCCTCGTGTACATTTTCTTCCGCACCACCGTTTGAGACTACCATATACAGGTCGTTCTGTGCCCTGACCATGGCAGCCGTATTGCTGATATCCGCCTTTCCTCCAAGTACCGGATCGTTCATCTTCGCCCACCAGTCGGTCATGACGATTCCTGTATAATTCCATTCTCCTCTTAAAACGGTCGTACACAGATCGTAATTAGATGCAGACCAGTGGCCGTTCACCGGATTGTAGGAAGTCATAATGGATCGGGCACTGCCTTCTTTTACTGCCAGCTCGAAGCCTTTCAAATAGATTTCTCTCATCGCGCGTTCGGAAACGATGGAATCTGCGGTATTTCTCCCATACTCCTGGTTATTGCAGGCATAATGTTTGACGGTGGCAGCGGCACCGCTCTTCGCGATCCCCCTGACCACTGCAGCTGCAAACCGTCCGGTCACCAGCGGGTCTTCCGAAAAATATTCAAAGTTTCTTCCATTCATAGGATTTCTGTGAATATTAATCCCCGGTCCTAACAGGGTATCCACCTCATTGCGCAGCAATTCCTCTCCCTCCAGCTCATAGAGCTCCTCTACAAGCTTCAGATTCCACGTAGATGCCAGCAGTGTGCCAATCGGCAGCTGAGTCGCTTTTAGTCCGCTGTCCATCCGGATTCCCGATGGGCCATCTGCCGTACAGACCGCCGGAATCCCATAGTGGAAAAGACTGGAGGCCACGCCTCCGAATGCAGAAGCGGTGCCTGGTGTCACCAGGGGGCTGCACATACCCTCGCCCCGGACAATTCTGGAAAGCTCCTCCTTTGAAAGCTGTGCCACGAATTCCTCCAGATCGGCCTTCTGATCCTTCACATCCTGAAAACGGATTCCCCGGTCTCCTGTAATTTCCAGCTCCCGGGGAAGATTCTTCTTAATCCGCTCTTCCAGGGAGATTTTCTGTTTTGGGACCTTTTCATAGGTGATCTCATAACGGCCGCCTTCTTTTTTGTCCCCTGGCCGGAGCCTGCTATAGTCACAGGTCGGAGCCAGAACCTCCTCCTGCTGTTCGATAACCAGACATTCTTCTATATAAAGGGCTTCATCAATCTGAGAGATCTGCACAGCATTTTTCACATCCGTGCCCACATAGACTTTATACTGTCCAGGTTCCAAAACCCAGCAGGATCGGTGTCCGGCCGCACCGCTGTCATCATAAGAGGCCATAGCTGCCACCGGAAAATCCACTGCGAGTTCCTGAGATGCTCCGGGAGAGAGCAGCTCCGTCTTGGCAAACCCCGCCAAGGCTCTGACCGGTTTCCCAAGCCGTCCCTGTGGTGCCTCAAAGTAGACCTGCACCACTTCTTTACCGGCATAGGCAGAGCCGCTGTTCTTCACCCGGACCCGTATGTGGATCCATGCTTCTTTTTCCAAACCAGATATCGTTATCTTTGCTTCCTCAATCGTGAAATCGGTATAGGACAGACCAAATCCAAAGGGAAAACACACCCTGTCCGGCGCAAAGGTTTCAAAATAACGGTAGCCTACATAGATATCTTCTTTATAGTAATTCTTCTCCGCATCGCCGAAATTTGCGGTAGAGGGATAATCCTCTATAGCATAGGTGATGGTATCGGTCAGCCTGCCGCTGGGTGTCACCACTCCGGCGAGGATCTCGGCGCAGGCATTTCCGCCCTCGCTTCCTCCCTGCCAGCTGTAGAGCACCGCCCGGAGGTTCTCTTTATGTTCCAGTGTATAAAGCCAGCTCATATCCATGATATTGGATACATTCAGCACCACTGCGACCTGATCAAAAGACCGGGTTACCGCCTGGAGCATTTCCCGCTCCTCTGCGGTCAGAAGATAGCTTCCTTCCACCGCCGCATGATCCTGGTCTTCCCCGGCTGTGCGTCCGATTACCACCACTGCCTTGTTGGAAAGCTG
>CAMKHH010000070.1 GCA_946412445.1 uncultured Eubacterium sp. | reverse complement strand
GCAAAAGGATATGGCAAGTCAGGGTACCTTTCAGGGTCATCCACAGAAATCCAAAGATCCTCATATCCACTGCATATTCGGACTGTATGCTCCAGAAAAGACTCATTTCCAATCGGAAGATATGCTTTGTTATATCCCATCCGGGAACTTTTCCCTCCCGCCAGAATTCCCACACTGATTTCGCTTTTCATATTTTTTTCTCCTGATATACCAATCGCAAATAGTTTAATGTTATTACGTCTGTCAGTGGTCGAAGATACGATAAGCCTTGATTATGCTGCCCCTGGGAAGCGATGGGCTTCCAGCTTCAATTTCCCCAAGAATTTCACAGTCCCGGAGAGGATTCAACATACCATTTCCCTGCTTTTTCGCAAAGACAATCCATGCCTCACCGTCCAGAATTTCCAGTGTGCCGGGAATCATCCTGCGTGACGGGCTTTTTTTTGGAAATGCTTCTGCTGTCTTTACAAGCAGTTCTTTTGTCTGATAGTTCTTCATTCCCGACATTTTACGAATCAGCGGCCGCCCGAACAGAAGCAGGGATACAGCAGCAGCAGATGGGTTTCCGGAAAGTGCGAGAACAGGTTTTCCCTGATATATGGCAGCAATAAAAGCCATACCCGGTTTTAGACGGACCTTCCAGAACAGAATTTTCGCACCAATTCGTATAAGTGCTTCTTTGACGAGGTCATAATCACCGACGGAAACCCCTCCGGTAGTGATCAGCAGATCGTTTCCGCTAAGTGCTTCTTTCATATTAGCAGCGATTTCCCTGGCATTGTCTTTTACAATTCCAACCATATGGGTACTTACATTCCACTGCTCGAGATATGCATGGATGGTATAGATACTGCTGTTACGGATTTTTCCCGGAGCGAGCGATTCTCCTACACCCACAAGCTCATCTCCTGTGCTTAGGACAGCGGCTGTGAGCCTTCTGTAAACCCGGACTGTCCTGTGACCGAGTCCGGCCAGAAGTCCGACAAGAGCGGGGGAGAGCAATCTGCCTTTTTCTATGACCAGTTCTCCTTCTTTTACATCCTCCCCGACGAGTACGATATTACATCCTTCTTTGGATGGTGCAGATATTGTGACTGTGTCTTCTGTAAAGAGAGTATCTTCAAATTTAACGATGGCGGTTGCGCCTTCGGGGACAGGAGCGCCGGTCAGGATTTTGACCGCTTCTCCCTCTCGGATTTCTCTTGAGGCAGTGCTGCCCGCCGGCACTTCCTCGATGACAGACAACTGCACCGGAGCTTCTTTGGAAGCTCCGGCGGTATCTGCAGCACGTAATGCATATCCATCATAAGGGGAGCGATTAAACGGTGGGATGTTTTCGCCGGAAATAATGTTCGCGGCAAGCATACGCCCGTTTGATTCTTCGATGGGGATTATTTCCTCCGATACACGGTCAACGTGTGGCAGCAACAGCTGCAGACCTTCTTCTAAGGTCACCTTTTCAGGATATGTACACATCATCTGCCTCCAATGTCATGCCTTTTCAATATGAATGGCACAGACTTTGTATTCGGGTATTTTTGCGTATTTGTCCAGTGCCGGATTTGTCAGCCAGTTACAGTTTCCGTCCGGAAAGTGAAATGGCATCCAGGTTTCGCCTTGTGATACTTTTCTCCCGACCCGTGCGGTAGACTCAATCTGTCCGCGTCTGGAAGATACTTTAACTTTATCACCATTTCTAATGCCGAGAGAATTTGCATCCTTGAAGTTCATCTCAATAAAAGATTTTCCTTCGATTTCCATCAGACCAGGGGTCTTTCCGGTCATAGCCCTTGTGGTATAGTGGTATAAGATACGCCCGGTCATCAGTATGATCGGATAATCTTCATCCGGAAGCTCAGCGGAAGGTACGTACTCTGCCGGATAGAACCAGCCCAGCCCTCTGGAGAATTTTCCAACGTGCATAATTGGTGTACCGGGATGCTCTTTTGTCGGACACGGCCACTGAAGTGTTTCTCCTGCATCCAGACGTGCGTGGCTGATTCCTCCGAAGCTTGGGGTCAGGGATGCAATTTCATCCATAACCTGCGCGGGGGTCAGATAAGGCTGCTGATAACCCATCCGATTCATAATATCGATAAAGATATCAATATCCGACCGTGCTTCTCCAGGCGGGGTAACCGCTTTTCTGACTCTTTGCACCCGGCGTTCTGTATTCGTAAAGGTACCTTCTTTTTCTGCATAGCTGATACCCGGAAGGATAACATCAGCATACCTGGCGGTTTCTGTCATAAACAATTCATTAAGTACCACAAAATCCAGCGATTCAAAAGCCTTTATAATGTGAGCAGTGTCCGGGTCGGTTACAATTGGATCCTCTCCAAAGATATAAAGGCCTTTTAATTCGCCCTGAATTGCCTTTGGCCAGACCTCCGTCGCATGCAGTCCCTGCTTTGTGCTGAGCTTCGTTCCCCAGGCTTTTTCAAATTTTTCTATGACTTCGGGATTGGCGACTTTTTGATAACCGGGGAAATCGCCCGGCAATGCGCCCATATCGCATGCCCCCTGCACATTATTCTGTCCGCGCAGTGGGTTTACACCACAGCCTTCCCTTCCAAGCTTTCCGACCAACATTGCCATGTTAGACATGGACATAACACCTTCTGTACCGGTAGAGTGCTCGGTAACCCCCAGACAGTATATAATTGGAGCCTTGTCGGCTTTTGCATACATAATGGCAGCTTTTCTTAAGTCATCCGGATTGATATGGCAGATTTCTCCGACCTTCTCAGGGGTGTAATCCTTTACAATTTCTTTTATTTTTTCATAGCCTTCGGTCCGCTCTTCGATGAACTTCATATCCTGAAGCCCTTCCTCGATAATAACGTGCATGATGCCGTTTGCAAAGGCCACATTGGTTCCGGGACGTAGTTTCAGGTGAACATCGGCATGCCTGGCAAGATTAATATCGCGCGGATCTGCTACAATCAGCTTACATCCCCGTTGCACAGCCTGGCGGATCTGCATGCCTACTACCGGATGTGCTTCTTCCGGATTAGAGCCGACCAGCATAATCACATCGGGATTTCGGGTAATGTCCTCAATCGGATTTGTCATGGCACCGGAGCCCAGTGTCATTGCAAGACCGGATACGGATGCGGAGTGACAGACACGCGCGCAGTTATCTACGTTATTCGTTCCGAATGCACAGCGCACCAGCTTCTGCATCATATATATGTCTTCGTTGGGAGACCGTGAACAGGCAAATCCGGCCAGGGCATCTGATCCATACTTCTTTTTAATCTCCATAAATTTAGAAGCAACCAGATCAAGAGCCTCATCCCAGGAAGCACGTTCAAATTCACCCGTCTCTTTATTCTTGATCAGCGGGTATTTCAGACGTTCCGGTGAGTGAACAAAGTCAAAGGAGCCGGAACGGCCCTTGACACATAAAAGCCCCTTATTTGAAGGTCCGTAAGCGGCTTCGGTGTCCACGATTTTTCCATCCTTTACAAGCAGATAGTACTGACATCCGGTTGCGCAGTGAGGACAAGTGGTGAGAACTTTTTTCTCAATCTGCCAGGGACGGTATTCTTTTTGCCGTTTCATTGTCAGAGCCCCGGTCGGACAGGCTGCCACGCAGTTTCCACAGGATTCACAGGAACTGCTTCTCCAGTCCACCCCAAATGGTGTCGAGATTACGGATTCAAAACCACGCCCTGCGGTATCGATTGCACCTCTGCCCACAACCTGGCTGCAGGTGTTAACACAGCGGTGGCAAAGAATACAAAGATTTGGATTATACGTAAAGAATGGGTTGGAATCATCAATCGGAAGTTCTGTCATCTCGCCTTCGCAGGTTGTCTTTTCCACGCCGTATTCATAACAGTAGTCCTGTAACTTGCAGCTGCCGTTCGATGCGCAGGAAAAACAATCTGTTTTATGATTGGAAAGCAGAAGGTCCAGTACTCCTTTTCTGGATGCAGCCACTTTCTCGCTTTTGGTCTGGATGACATCGCCTTCCGAAATATGTGCGGAACAGGCTGTGTCCAGCTTGCTGCGTCCGCGGCTCTCAATCTCTACCATACACATCCGGCAGGAGCCGTCAGGCATCAGGCCTTTCATATAACATAATGTAGGAATTGTGATACCTGCTGTTTCGGCAGCCTGTAAGATGGTTGTACCTTTTTCCACCTCTACAGGAATTCCATCAATTATTGCATGAATCATGATATTACCTCCAATCTAATCAACATATACTGCACCAAAGTTACATCCTTCCATGCAGGCGCCACAGCGTATACATTTTGCTACATCAATCGTATGTACTTTTTTCTTCTCTCCGGTAATCGCACCTGTCGGACAGTTCCTCGCACATTTTGTGCATCCCACACACTTATCTGCGTCGATTTTAAACACTTTCAGTGCCGTACAGGTGTGTGATTTACACTTTTTGTCCACAATATGTTCGATATATTCATCCCGGAAGGTATTCAGTGTGCTGATAACAGGAAGCGGTGCACTTTTACCGAGTCCACACAGGGAGTTTTCTTTGACAAAGTATGCAATTTTTTCCAGATGCTCTAAATCTTCCAACTGTCCTTTGCCGTCCACAATGCGCTCCAGAGTTTCCAGCATTCGTTTCGTACCAATGCGGCAGGGAGTACATTTGCCGCAGGATTCTCTCTGCGTAAAACTCATGAAGAATCTGGCAACCTCAACCATACAGGTATCTTCGCCCATGACAACAAGCCCGCCGGATCCTACAATCGCATTATATTTTTTCACAGAGTCAAAATCCAGACCTACATCCAGGTGCTCCTTTGTCAGACATCCGCCGGACGGCCCGCCGATCTGAACAGCTTTAAATTCGGCTCCGTCTTTTAAACCTCCGCCGATATCATAGATAATCTCACGGAGTGTGGTGCCCATCGGGACTTCAATCAAGCCGGTATTTTCAATCGCTCCGGTGATAGAGAAGGTTTTTGTTCCCGGGCTGCCTTCGGAACCGATTGTCCGAAACCAGCCGGCACCATTTTGGATGATTTTCGGAACATTAGCATACGTTTCCACGTTGTTCAGCACGGTAGGCTTTCCCCACAAGCCCTGATCAACGGTTCTCGGAGGTTTTGTTCTTGGCATACCGCGGTTTCCTTCTATAGACGCGGTCAACGCGCTGCCTTCGCCGCAGACAAATGCACCCGCGCCGCGATTGATATGCAAGCGGAAGGAAAAACCGCTCCCCAGAATATTGTCCCCCAACAATCCACAGGATTCCAGTTCGGAAATTGCGTAACGCAGCCTTGCAACAGATAGGGGATATTCGGCGCGGACATAGATATATCCTTCCTGAGAGGAGACAGCATATCCGGCGATCATCATACCCTCCAGCAGTTTATAGGGATCGCCTTCCATCACAGAGCCGTCCATAAATGCTCCGGGATCTCCTTCGTCGCCGTTACAGACTACATAACGCGTTTTTTCCTCCTGAGCAGCGACCTGCTTCCACTTTCTTCCGGTTGGGAACCCGCCGCCTCCACGTCCGCGAAGGCCGGATTTATCGATTTCCTCTACGACATCCGCCGGTTCCATATCAAACAGTGCTTTACAAAATGCCGAAAATCCTCCGGAGGCCAGATACTCGGACAAAGACTGTGCATCATATGTACCACAGTTCTCCAGTACAACACGTGTCTGCCTGGCAATAAACGGGATTTCTTCCGGATGCTTATATACTTTATCTTTTTGCTTGTATAAAAGGTCTTCCACTATTTCATCGTGTTTAACACTTCTATTAAAGATTACCGAGCAATCCTCTGGCTTGACTTTGATATACTGAATGACGTGACGGCCCTTCTGGATGCGCACCAAGGGACCGAACTCACAGAAACCCTGGCATCCTGTTTTTTTAATTCCCACATGGGCTCCTTCATCATGAGGAGCAAACTCCAGAGAGATTCCAGGTTCATCTTTCACAATATCTGCAAAGGCCTGATATATTTTCTCCGAGCCGGAAGCAACACAGCCAGTCCCTGAACAGACAAGAATCCGGCAATCATAGGATTTAATTTTTTCAAGTTCCTCTTGATGGAGCTGTACTACGTCAGTTCTGCTTTTTAAAATCATTTTTTCCCACCTCCCAACGCTTGTACGACTGCAACGGCTTTTTCCGGTGTCATCTTGGGGTGTACTTCATCGTTTACTGTCATCGTCGGTGCTAATCCGCATGCTCCGAGACAGGATACAGTTTCTACGGTAAACAGCATATCGTCTGTTGTGCGTTTATCTTTACTTAATCCCAGCTCTTTGTATAGCGCATCCAGGACAGGGACAGATTTACGAACATGGCAGGCCGTTCCGTCACAAACCTTAATAATATACTTCCCCTTAGGCTCAAATGAAAAATTCTCATAAAATGTTGCAACACTATATGCTTTTGACTCCGTGATACCAAGATTTCCGGCAACGTATGTCAGCAATTCCCCCGGCAAATAACGATATACACCCTGAATATCCTGCAGGATTGGAATCAGAGAACCAACTGTTTTTCCGTAGCGCCCAATTACCTCATCTGCCATGTCATAATATGACTGATCCAGCATATGAATCCCTCCTCTTTTTTATCAGTTCGGCGGTAAAAAAAACTGCCGCATAAATATATTGTATCGCTGTTTGACATATTGTACAAGAAAAAAATAAAGATACTAAAA
>CAMKHH010000069.1 GCA_946412445.1 uncultured Eubacterium sp. | reverse complement strand
ATATAATATCGTTATAAATAAAGACAAGATATAAATCGAAGGAGGATAAGTTATGAAGTGGAGAAATCTGACAGCAGTGGGTCTGTCCATGGTACTTTTTGCATCAGTGGCAGGATGCGGAAATACATCCGGTGGCGGTACGGAAGGAAAGCAGAAGGAGACAAGTTCTGAAAGCAGTGCTGCACCCCTTGTGATTAATTACATAAGTGCCAGAAGTGAGACGGATGGAACCTTGAAGACGCTGAAAAAACTGGCAGAAGATTACGGAAAAGAGCACCCTGGATTTGAATTTAATGTGGAATCTATAGCAGACAGGGAAACCTATCTCCAAAAGATTAAGATTCTGGCCTCCAGCAATGAATTACCGGACTGGTTTGACGCGGATCCTGAGGCTTTTTTTGAAGGACTTTGCAAAAAAGGATTGATTTACAGTGTCGATGACTTGTATGGCGAATTGGGGCTCAAAGATAAATTTTTTGATATTGCACTGGATTACCCACGGTTAAGCGATGGAAGCAATTATCTTATGACCTGGCAAGGAAATGTCGAGTATTTTTGGTACCATAAGGATATGTTTGCGGACGCAGGTATTACAGAAACTCCGAAAACATTGGATGAGCTGCTGGGAGTATGTGACAAGCTGGAGAAAGCGAGCATAACGCCAATATCTGCAGGAAATTATGATATGATTATGCGTTATCCGGCATTTAAGGCATTTCGTTTAGAAGGAAATGATTTTATAGATAATGCACGAATGGGAAAGGAAAAATTTGATTCAGAGACAGGAATTGCAACTGCGGAATATGCACAGAAGATTGCCCAATATTTCAGTGAGGGATGGACAAATTCAGATGCCACTGCGCAGATGGATCTGTTTCTTAATAAGGGAGCTGCAATGCTTTACACAGGAAGCTGGGACACCCCTGATTTGACGGATGAAGATATGGTGCTAAAAGATGATATCTCGATGTTTAAGCTGCCTGTCAATGGAGAAGGAGACGCAACCACAGAGAACGATTATTACGCAAATTGCGGAATAGGGACAGCTATATTGAAAGACTCCATGAATGCGGAGATGAAAGAGTTTGTCAAATATATATGGGATAATTTCGCAGATACCGCCATGTACGAGTTCAATGTAATTCCTTCTATGATGCCCAGTGATTCGGAAAATCTTCCGGAGCTGACACAGCAGATTTTAAAGGATTTGGAGAATTGCGGAACCTTTGCACAATGCTGGGATGTGCGGCTGGATCCGTCTTCCAATGAGGTCTTTAGAAAAGAACTGGCTTCACTTGGGATGAAAGAGTCAACGCCGGAGGAATTTTGTAAAAGAATGGACGAGGCAGTGGCGCAGTATGCGGGTGACTATTTTGATATCCAATGATTTTTGACGGGCTGGTCATGCAACAGGTAAAAGGCGGATCCGGTATGCCGGGTCCGCCAAAGGAAAGAGGTAGATATGAAACCTAAAAATAAAATACAGCCACTTTACTTTGTATTTCCTGCATTTTTGATTTATTTACTAACAGTAATTATTCCCATCATATGGTCTGTCGGATACAGTTTCTTCTCATGGAACGGAATATCAGATATGAAATTTGTGGGTTTGAATAATTATATAAGAATGTTTTCCGATCATACATTTAAGGGTGCTGTGGTAAATAATCTGAAATTTGTTTTAATGGGAAGTGTGTATCAGCTTCTTGCCGGACTTTTACTGGCGGTACTGCTTTCCCATATCACCAGAGGATCTAATCTTCTTCGGGTTATATATTTTGTACCATGCATTATTTCATCTATGGCAATCTGCCAGATTTTTTCGAAAATGTTGTCCGTACAGCCTCAGGGATTGGTATGCTTCATTTTGGAAAAGATGGGACTGGAACAGATTGCGCTTTTAGCGAATAGTAATACAGCTTTATATACGATTACATTGATTGACGGATATAAGTATTGCGGTCTGTATATGATTATATTTTACTCGGCATTCGTTTCTATATCAAAGGATGTATTAGAAGCCTCTATTATAGACGGATGCAATCTGCTTCAGCAATATCGTTATATCAAGCTTCCGCTCATAAAGAATATCTTTTCGATTGTAATCGTAATGCTCATAAATGGGTGTCTAAAGACCTTTGATGTGTTTTATATACTGGATAACAAGTCAAAGTCTACAGAAATGGTGGCAACTTACATGTACAAAACAGCCTTCAATTCAGCGGATTTCGGATATGGCAGTACATTGGCGGTTTTTCTTGTAATAGAATGCCTGGTGGCTGTGGGACTGATTAACAGGCTGTTGGGGTCCGCGAAGGGAGATGGAGCAGGGGAGTGAAGCATACAAAAAAGCATTTTATATTAAAAAGTATTTTTTATATTCTTATTGTTATTGTGGTAGCCATACAGATATATCCCATCTTCTGGGTAGTCTGCTCCAGTTTGAAGACACCGGAGGAAATGACCTATACAGCACAGTATTCTATTCCGTCAGGGTTTTATCTTGGTAATTACATCAGTGCCTTGACCATATCAAATATTCCCAGGTATTTTCTGAACAGCGTAGTGGTGGCTGTCTGCACACTAATAGGGATCGTAATATTGGGATGTCCCGTGGCATTTGTTATCAGCAAGGTAAAAGTAAAGTATGCAGGAGCATTATTGGGATTCTTTCTTTTCGGCATGATGATTCCGGTATTTGCATGTCTGATTCCGATGTTTCAGATTTACAATATGATTGGACTCAGAAATAGCTATTGGGCATTGATTATCCCACAAGTGGGATTCGGACTTTCCATGTGTATCTATCTGTATACAGGATTCTTTAAATTCCTTCCGGATTCACTTCTGGAAGCTGCAATTATGGATGGTGCAGGAATGGGAACTGTGTTTTTGAGGATTGTTGTTCCGATGGCAAAAAATACAACAATGACGGTGCTGACATATAATTTTGTTTTCGTATGGAATGAATTTACCTATGCGAACACATTTATATCTTCTTCAGACATGAAGACGCTTCCAATCGGACTAAATGATTTTGTCGGACAGTTCGGAAGAGTAGATTGGGGAAGTACATTTGCAGCAATTGTAATTTCTATCCTTCCCACTTTAATTGTGTATTTTATATTAAATAAAAATATTATAGAAGGTATGGCCGCCGGTGCGGTAAAAAGTTGATCAGAAGGGAGCATATGATTATGGAACAGGTTGTAATGCTGAATAAAAACTGGAATGTGCTGCAGGATGTACATGATACCGGAGAGAAGCTGGGGTTGTATAAGGAGAAAGTGGCGTTTACGGATACAATGTCTCAGATGTCCGAATGGGAGGAGCTGGGCGAACTAAAGCACCTTCAGTTAATCTTTGCACAGAATCCTTACTTCGGGCGGGAACTCAGATATTTTAATCAGGCTCCTTGGTGGTATAAAAAGGAGTTTAAAGTTAGCGGTGAGCATATAAAAAAGGCATACCTCAAGTTTTCCAATGTGGATTATTATTGTAAGGTCTGGCTGAATGGAGAATACCTGGGGGAGCATGAGGGGTATTCGACCCCATTTACTTTTGAGGTTCGGGATAAGCTGAAGTTTTATGAAACAAATGTTTTAACTGTAAAGGTCAGTTCACCGTGGGATGATGAAGTAGAGTGTGAGGATGAAAAAAACAGGACCATACTTGTTCGGAGAAGAATGGTGAAGGGGACATATGAACATTCTGATACGTTTATTCAAAGAGATGTCAATCCTGTTGGCATTTATGGAACGGTGGTGCTAAGGCTGACAGATGGTGCATGCATTGTGGAAGAACCCCAGATTACCTATGGATTGAATCTGGATAAAAAAGAGGCGCTGGTTAAAAGTAAGGTAACGGTTGAAAACCTGGTTTCGGGACGAAAGTATAATTTGAAGCTGTACATAAAAGACAAGGATAATGGAATGATCTGCGGAGAGGAGACATTACAGTTTACAGCAGATAAAGAGAAGATGGATCTGGAGCAGACGGTGAAAGCGGAGAATATAAACCTCTGGAGCACGTGGGATCATGGCGGTGCATGGATGTATCAAATGGAGATTCTTCTCGAAGCAGAAGAGGAAATACTTACCAGAAAGGAGGTTTCTATCGCATTTCGAAGTGTAGAACTGGAGAGAACAGATGGGAAAACTCTCTTTTATCTAAACCAGAAGCCCTTCTTTATACGAGGAACATCCTATTTTCCGGATAATTATATTTCAGCGATGTCAAAAGACAGGTATTGGAGGGATTTGCTGAATATAAAAGCGGCAGGGTTCAATCTTGTAAGAGTTCACGTACATATGGAGCAGAGCGTATTTTATCAGTTATGCGATGAACTTGGAATTGCCGTAATTCAGGATTCGGAATACAACTGGACACATCCGTCTACGGATGCGTGGGCAGAAAAGTTTATTAAAATCTTTGAAGACAATATCAGGCTGCTGATGCATCATCCTTCGATTATATGCTGGATTGGAATGAATGAGCCGGGCTGTGTGGATCCGGATGGGAGGACAAGGCAGAGATTCATGGAGGAGAACCCGGGACCCAGAATGTATGAAGAGATACGGGCGATGGATCCGGACAGGCCGATGATTAAAGGGTCTTTTTGCGAAACGGATAAATTCAGCGGGGACAGCCACAATTATCTGGGGTCATTATCCGGAGGTGAATATGGGGATATATACGGAACGACAGAAAAATTCAATACAGAGTATGGCTTTGACGCACCCGCGGGCATGGAAAGTCTGAAAAAGAACCAAAAGGTATATGAGCGGTTGAAAGGTTTGGAAACCGATATACCGAAGATTCAGGATTATCAATATAAATTACTGAAATATTATACGGAGCATTACCGAATACAGAAATACCACCCCTGCTCCGGATATGTTCAGTTTATGTTTATTGACTTATGCCCTCAGAGCTTCTATGGGATTTATGACTGGTGGGGAATACCCAAAAAGGGTCTTCAGGCAATCTTGGAGAGTAATATGCCCCTTGGAATCTTTATGAAGTATAAGGAACAACTGGATGGAATTTATGTTGTCAATGATTCGGAAGAGAGCTTTGGAACCTGTATGGTTCAGTGGGTGATTACAGATGGGGGGACAGGAGAGATTATCCGGAAAGGAAAAAAACAGATAGAGTGCCGGGCAGACAGTGTTTCAGAGGCGGAAAATCTGGATATAAAGAATCCGGGGAAAAAGAACTGGAATGTATCCTTAAAGCTGATTGATAAAAATGGAGTTTGTATTGCCAGAAATTTTTATCAAAATATATTCCACCTCTCTCCCCGGGTAGCAGGTCATCCGGAGCGGATGAGCCATGAACTTGGGATGCGTCTTTACTGGGCCTGAGTTCCTGGCGGGCCCTGCCTGATTAAAACATTTACAGTGGGGCATCGTTACATGATTATTCCACACTTTTCAGTGCATCAATCATATTGATATGATCAAGTGTCCGGTTGGTCATGAGGTTAACCATTAAAGCAAAACAAAAGGATATTACTACAGCATACAGGTAGCTGACCGGGTTTACATGACTTGCAAAATATATGGAGGGCATCTTCAATGCTCCGGTGAGCAGACTGCTGAGGAAACGGCCCAGAGGCAGTCCAATCAGAATGCCGATTATGGTTAATATCAGGGTTTCTTTGTTCACGTAGGAATGCACCTCCTTGTCATAAAAGCCCAGGACTTTTGTAGTGGCCAGTTCTCTCATACGTTCCGATATATTCGTATTGGACAGTGTGAACAGCACCACGAAGGCGAGCCCGGCGGCAAGTACGATAAGAATATAAACGACTGCGTTAATCAGCTGGAAGTTATCCGAAAAGGAATCTTTTAATCCCTGTTTGCTGACGGATGACAGTACCATATCATTACTCAAAAGATCTTCGGCGTAGGACACAGGATCCTTACATTCTGCAGTCAGATGGGCCAGGATGCCATTTGGCTCATAGTCACTAAAAACAGATTGATATAAATCTTTATTTATAAAGACATTGTTACCCAGATAATTTTCCATAATATCCGCTACTTTAAATTCCCCCTGTTTGAGTGCACTATTTTGTAAAGATACGGTGTCACCTTTCTTTACGCCCAGTAATTCGGCAGCATTTCGCGTAAGGTAAATACCTGAAGCGTCAACAGGTATTCTCTTCCCTTGTGTATTTTCGGTGTTAATGTAGCTTTCCAGAGAATCTTTTCCGGGAATCACCATTACCTGTACGCTTTCAGAATGGCCTTCTTCATTATATACACTCATGCTGTCTATCAGCAGATTCAGATAGTCCTCTATATTCTTATCATCTTTTACTAAAGCCAGGAATGCTCCATTATCTTCAGAATTAACAACCGTCATCAGATCATACTGATAGATTTTGGAGTATTGCTTTGGAAGCAGGTCGGTTACGGAATCCTTGATTGCAAATCCGGCAAGAACCAGGGCTGTACAGCCCATAATTCCAAAGACGGTCATAAAGAACCGTTTCTTATAGCGAAACAGATTGCGGACGGTAACCTTATTGAGGAATCTTAAGCGGTTCCAGATAAATGGAACTCTTTCAAGCAAGACTCTGGTTCCCTTTGCGGGGGACTTAGGACGCATAAGTGCTGACGGCATCTGCCGCAGCTCATTTTTGCAGGCGAGTATTGTGGCACCTGCAATACCAATCAGGAA